>JARIAP010000093.1 GCA_029257755.1 Helicobacter sp. | reverse complement strand
ATTGTTTTAGTGTTTGTAGTGGCTCTTTTCTGTGATACAAAACACCTAAACATAATACTAAATCAAACTTTTTATTAAGTTTATGTATATCTTGCACACCTAAAAGCCTAAAAAAACAATTTTTTATATTTGATAATTTGTATATAAAATAAAATTGTAAAAAAAATATTGCTATGGGATCAATACCTATAATATTTCTAACACCCCTTAATGCTAAATCAAACATATAATATCCATTATTGCATCCTACATCTAGCACTTCTTTGTCTTGTAAATTATAGTTAATTGAGCTTAGTGCATTTAATATTAATTTCATTTTTATATTACTTTGCCATTCTGAATCTATATAAAATTCATGCAAGTCATCATATTTTTCTAAATCTTTAATAAAGTTTATGCAAAATGGACCTTTTCTCCATGGTTTTAGTGATAAAGCTATATCTTTAATACAATTAACTTCATCATTTGAAACTACATATTGATTGCAGTTTGTATCATTAATAGATATATTGTTATTAATAAATAGCATCATAAAGCTATCTTTTGATTTATGTATTATTTCTTTAATACAACTTTTATTTAGACTAGATTCTATATTAGTTATTTTTGTGCTATATATATTATCTTGAGATTTTAGTATAGAATAGCAAAATATGCTTTTCTTAGTAAGTTTAGTAATTTTATAAAGTAAATTTTTGTTTTGATTGCTAGATAAAATAGATATTTCTTCTTTTGTAAAATTTTTAAACATAGGATTATTTAAAATTTCTTGCATATAATTTTTATTGTTATTAATATTCACAAAATACCTTAATTTTTAATGCCATAAAAATCAAAGATATTGTTTTGTGAATTTTTATTTGCATTATTATATAATAATCTATTTTTTTCTTCTTGTTTCTTATTTTGCTTTGGCATTAACATTGTTTTATCAAAGGATTTTCTTGATATTCCATATACTATTGCTAAGTGATATTGCATTTTTAATAATATTTGACATAGATGCTCTATATGTGGATAAGGCAACATAATATTTTTTTTTGTTGTTTTTGGTAATCTTATATTTTTTGGATAACATGATAATAATTGCAAATGACTCGCATATAATTTTAGATATTTAGTTAATATGTTTGTATCATTGCAATACTCCTTAGAATTAAAAAATGTTATGGCATTACTCCTTATTCCTGCTGTGTATTGCAAATCGCATTCTTTTAATGTTTTGCATTCAAATATATTAAGATTTTTACAAAATAATATGCTTTTTTTCTTTGCAGTATTACTAAATCTTGCATTAGAATCTATAAAATACAACTCTAATTCTTCTAAACGCAAATTTGCAATATCAATATTTTCCACCATATAAGATTTTTTTATAACATTACCTGAAATCTCACTCCAATATTTTTCTTTTAAAAACATAATAGTAGCACACAAACTTTCTACAAATGGCAAAAATATATAGGGTAGCCTTAATATTATTTTGGTATTATTCCAAATTATTTTGCTCTCAAATAGAGAATAACTCAAAACAATACATGTTTGTTTGTAATGCAATGGAACTTCTATATTAAGCCCATTGTGATTGGATTCTGTGTTTTGCCTTGCATATTGCAAAGAATAACATTTATATATATCCAAATCTTCCAAATCTTTTATTGAAGTAAATAAAACATTAAAAAATGGTTTTATAGAATCTTCTTTCATAGAATTTTTAGAATCTTTTTCTTCTTTCTCATGTATTTGATAAATTCTAAATATTTCACCTAATATATCTTCCTTTGTGTTTCCATGTAATATTGGCAATCCTATGTTTAAGTTTTTAGCAAAAGAAAGTTCAATTTGAGTTAAAAAAACTAAAGAGTATTGAGATTGCAAAAGTATATATCTAATAAATCTTTTTATACTTTTACTTATATCTAAAACCTTAATCCATGCGATTTCTTTATCTTGTATTTCTAAATCTCCTTCAAATACAATCCCATAAGCTCCACGATTAATAGCCTCTTTAACATCGTTTAAATTTTTTACAAAAAATAAGTTTCCAGATTCTACATATTCTAATTTTTGAGTAGCACCACTAAATGCACTAATATATGGCGTATTAATAAGTTCTCCATACAAAATATCAAGAGCTTCACCTAATCTCATTGTATATACTTTCTAGCTAAATTTTAGATTCAATAATAACATAAAATTGCAAAAAGAAAATTAAATAAATTATTTATTTTTATAAACTTCAAAAGTTCTTATCAATGTATCTGCTATATATTTTGCTTGATCTAGAGTCATATTTTGATGGCATGGAATTGATAATTCCGCATGATAGAAATCTTCTGCATTTCTTAAAATTGGAAACTTATATGATAGTTTTTGGTAAAAAGAAAAATTATATATTGGCTTATAATGCACTTGAACTCCTATATTTTTACTTTCTAATTCATTTGCAATGCTTTCTTTTCTACATATAAAAGATGGATCTAATAATATTGGATATAAATGCCTTGTGCTTTTTATATTTTCTTGTATTTTAATAGTAAAACAATATGGGTTATCATGTAAATAAGAATCATAGAATCTAGCTATCTCTTCTCTTTTTTGTATAAAAGATTCTAGCCTTTTTAATTGAGATAAACCCAGACTAGCACCAACTTCATTTAAACGAAAATTAAACCCTAGTTCTATACAATCATGATTGTATAATGATTTTTTTTCTATACCATGACTACATATAAGATTTGCAATTTTTGCAAAAAAATCACAATCACTAACAATAGCTCCACCCTCACAGGTTGTTAATGGCTTAACTGCATGAAAACTAAAAACACTAATATCTGCCATACTACCAACCTTTATATCATTATAACTTCCACCAAAAGCATGACTTGAATCAGAAATCCACAAAAGATTATGCCTATTTGAAAACTCTCTAAATTCCTGCATATTAACACTATTACCTGCATAATCAACAGAACAAATAGCTATGGTATCATCACGCAATAAAGATTCTATGTTTTTTATATTTAAATTTCCATCAATATTAATATCAGCAAAGATTGGTGTAATATTATTTGCTAACATCATGTTTGTTGTTGCTACAAAACTTATAGGTGTTGTTATTATGCTTATGCTTTTTTTATTGTTTGCATACTCAAAATTTTTACTATTTTTCAATATATCATTTTCTTTATATTTATCTTGAAAAACATATTCTTTTAGTGCTTTAAAAGCGGCATATAATGCAGATGTAGCAGAATTAAAACTAATAGCATGTTTTACGCCTATGTAATGTGCTATTTCTGTTTCAAATTTTTTTACATACTTCCCTTGTGTTAAATGAGTTGAAAATAGGGCTTTAACCACTTCTTCTTTATCTTCTTCATTTATAGATTGTGTGCTATATGGAATAAAATTTTGCAACATTACTAAAACCTTTATAAAATCAAGTTATAATCATGAAAATATACCATAATTTAAGGAATAATATGATAAGCATTTGGTGCGATTTTATTGAATATGATTTCTTGCAAAGTGAATTTAAAGAGCTAGTAAATAAGGGTTTAATACAAGGAGTAACAAGCAACCCAAGCATTTTTAACCAAGCATTAAAAAGCAATAGCTACATTAATGATATACAGGAATTAAAGAATAAAGGTAAAAATCCAAAGCAAATATATGAAACCTTAGCCATAAGAGATATAAAACTTGCAAGTGAAATTTTATATCCATTATATGAGAAAGATCCACAAAATGGGTTAGTCAGCATTGAGATAGATCCATTTTTATCTAATGATATAAATGCTAGTATTGATGAAGGTGTGAGATTATGGCATGAAATTGGTGCAAAAAACATTATGATAAAAGTTCCTGCAACAAAAAGTGGTTATGAAATTATGGAAAACTTAATGTTGCGTGGAATAAATGTTAATGCAACATTAGTTTTTACAAAAGAACAATCAAGAGAAGTATTAAAAGCTTTTACAAAAGCTAATACACATGCACAAGGTGTAATTAGTGTGTTTGTATCTCGCTTTGATAGAGTTATTGATTCTTATATTTCCCCTTATTTACGCGGTAAATATGCTATAGCAAATGCCATTGATATTTATAGAGACTTTTTAACAATGCAACCAAAACAAAACTATAGAATCTTATTTGCTAGTACAGGAGTAAAAGAAAAAAATGAAATATACAATAATGATGGATACTATGTATATCCATTAGCATTTGATAATTGCATAAATACATTGCCATTACAAACTTTAAAAAATATAGATTATTCTAACATAAATAAACCATCTAATTTTGATTGTTGTAATGTATTAACAGAAATTAGAAACGAAAATATAAATTTAATAGAAATTGAAAATAATTTATTAAAAGATGGGTTAATTAGCTTTGAGAAAAGCTTTAAGGATATGTTACAAACCTTATCTTAAACTAAACTTAAAAGAAAAAACAACAGCTTAATACATTATAAAAATTAACAATAATAGTGTATTATTCAATATATTGTTAAATATAATCTTTATGATTCTGTATAATTTTTAAGGAAAATATATGCTAGGCTTAAATCCAAAATTTGAAAAATTATTAAGTTC
>JARIAP010000082.1 GCA_029257755.1 Helicobacter sp. | reverse complement strand
TGTTCTGTATATAGTTTTGCATGTGTGCTTGCAACTTCTAATGCAATTTTTTTAGCTTTTTCTATATTAGAATCAAAAGTAATACACACATTAACACTATCCCATATATTTTTAAGGTTTCCATAAGTATAATTTGATATTAAATTAGTAAAAATATAATTATTTGGTATAAAAATCAATCTACCTGCACGATGATTTTCTCTATATGAAGTAAGCGTAATATCATCATATATTGTAATTCTTAGCATAGATATATCAAGCACATCTCCTATAAATATTTCATTTTCCTTTTTTACCCTTATTCTGTCTCCTACATGTATGCTACCACCAACAATAATAACAAGCCAACCAAGTGTACTCATAAACATATCTTTCATGGCTATAGCAAGACCAGCTGATGCAAAACCTACCATAGCAACCGCATAAGTGGCATTATCAATATATGCAAAAAGTAATATCAAAAATATAATGGTAATGTTAAAAACATTTATAACTTTACTTGTTGTATATGCCCTTTCATGATGTTGAATACATCTTTTTGCAATCATTTTAAGCACAAATGCTATTATAATGCTTAATAAAATCCCAATTCCAATATATACTAATTTTAAAATTTGATTTTTTATTTGCAATTCAAGATTAGCTTCAATCTCATCTGCATCTTTATTAAAAACATCTATTGTTGTTTCTAGTATATTTTTAGCACTTTGTAATTCAAGGTTTTGTTCTTGTGTTGTTTTAAGTATATTGCTATACTCTTTTTTCTCTAAATATGGTATTTCTTTATTGCTCATTATTTCGTTTAAAATTTCACTTTTTTTATCTAATGTTACAAGCAATTTATCTAACTCTTGTTTGTTTTTTTGCATATTTGTTTTTATGGTAGATATATGCTTTATATATGAAAATGCAGTAAATATACCAAATGGATTTGTTAGTATAGGAGGGGTTTCAAGTAATGGTTTATCTAATAATTCACCAAATGGTTTATTTCTATATTGTTCAAGTAGATTTTGTTGCTTTTTTAATGTTACAAGTCTATGAGATTGTTTTGGTTCAAGTGTTGAATCAATGTTTTCTCTTTCAAGAGATGATATTTCATCTGAAATATCATGATAACTTCTAAAATTATCATATCTTTTTAGCCATATACTTTCTGTAGAATATAATTTAGTATCAATATTTTTTAATTTATCAAAATAATATTTTGATAAATTGTTTGTTGGGTTAATATCTAATTCATTTATATTATCTACATATTCTGTATTTGTCATATTATTTTGTTCTGCAAATATTATATTAACACCAAAACAAATCATTGTAATGCAAAAAAATGTCAAAAAATTAATAGTTTTTTCTAATATATACTGCCTTAAATGATAAAATATTAAATATAAAAAAATATAAATTTTACGCAAATTCATTTAAAACCTCAAATAATAATTCTTTGTCTATATTTTTATGTATATTCGCCTTTATTGATTCTTTTGATTCAAGTAATATAAAATGAAGTTTAGAATCAAGACTTTTTTTATCAAAAAAGAAAGAATTGTAAAAAGATTCTACATTCTTAATTTTATATTGTGTTGGTAAATTTACTTTATTTAACAATGAAGTTAAAAACACTTCTATATCACTAGATAATAATCCCATTTTAACAGATAATCTATTAGCCATTACAATACCCATGCTAACTGCTTCACCATGCAAAAAGTTAGTAAAGTTATTTTCTAATTCAATAGCATGTGCAAATGTATGTCCATAATTTAATAACGCTCTCAATCCATTCTTTTCTTTCTCATCATGCTCTACAATAAATGCCTTTAACTCAATGCTTCTTTTTATATAAATCTCTAAATCTTTTATATTAAAATCTTGCAACATTACATAATCAAAACAAGCAAATATTTTAATGATCTCTGCTACACCAGCACAAAATTCCCTTGTAGGAAGTGTTCTTAAAAACATACTATCTATAAAAACTTCCTTTGGTTGGTGGAATAAACCTATTAGGTTTTTTCCATATGTATTATTTATGCCACATTTTCCACCAACACTTGCATCTACCATGCAAAGTAATGTAGTTGGAATACTTATAAAATCTATCCCTCGTTGGAATATCCCACTAGCAAATCCTACCATATCGGTAATTACACCACCACCAAGTGCAACCATAATTGAATTTCTATTTAATTTTGCTTCAAAGGCATGTTTTAGAATCTCTTCTATTGTATCCATGTTTTTATATATTTCACCATCTTTTATAATACAAACATGTTTATCATCTGTATTTATAAGTGGCAAAATATAATCAAGATATAAAGATGCTATATTGTTAGATGTTACTATTAGCACCTTTGTATTTTGAAGTTTTATTGTTGATAATTTTCCTACTAAAACTTTATATGGTTGTGTTTGTGTTTTAACAAAAATTTCTGTCTTCACTTTAACTTCCTTTCTTTATATTATTGCTATTATTTTACACAAAAATACAAAAAATATTAATTAATTTGACTAATAAATATGCTAATCATAATTTATTATATCAAATATCTAATTATTACAATATATACAAATGAAATTAAATTTATATTGTTATGTGTATCATCATTTGTTACAAATTCTAACATTTTATTAAAATATATAGTAAAATTATGTGTTAAAATATTTAAAAATAGCTAAATTGTGTGTTAATTTGTATTGTTTTTATTCAATTTTTACCCAATGTATATTAAATTATTATTATTTATAATATATATTAAATGTAATCTTGTTTTAAAGTATTTACTAATTCAACAAATAAATAATAAGATAATATCAAGAATTACAATAAATAAACGATATAATATATATAACTTATAAAAAGGTGATATATGCAAGGCAAAAAACGAATGGAGGATATGCTAAAAAGTTTGGGGATAAACACTGCAGAAGAGGTTATAAATTTTGCAAAACAACTTAGAGAATATATAGTATATTTACAAAATATAAATAAAACTAAATCTAAATATCAACCAAAAACAAAAGAAGAATTAAAATTACTTGTAGATGATTCTAAGATTAATTTAGGAGATATTGATACTTCTTTAATAGTAGATATGAGTTATTTATTTAGAAATTCTCAAAGAACAGATTTTAAGGGTATAGAATCTTGGAATGTATCTAATGTAACAAATATGGGATATATGTTTTCTGGTGCAAAAAACTTTGATCATAATATAAATTCATGGAATGTATCTAATGTAACAAATATGGAAGGTATGTTTGGTGGAGCGACACTCTTTAATCAAAAGCTAGAATCTTGGAATGTATCTAATGTAACAAACATGAGTCGCATGTTTTATGATGCTGAAAAATTTAATCAAAATATAGAATCTTGGAATGTATCTAATGTAACAAACATGGAAGGTATGTTTGTATGTGCAGAATCCTTTAACAAACCTATAAATTCATGGAATGTATCAAAAGTTACGACTATGCGTATTATGTTTGAAGATGCAACAAATTTTAATCAAAATTTAGAATCTTGGAATGTATCTAATGTAATCAATATGAACTATATGTTTGCAAGTGCAAGAAATTTTAATTCTCCATTAAATTCATGGGATACTTCAAATGCAATTGATATGCAATGTATGTTTCATGATGCAACAAAATTTAATCAAAATTTAGAATCTTGGAATGTATCAAAGGTAAAAAATATGATGGGTATGTTTGCTGGTGCAACAAAATTTAATCAAAATTTAGATTCATGGGATACTAGCAATGCTTCTAATATGCGTTGTATGTTTGAAAATGCTATAAGCCTTAAAAAATTACCTAAATTTTACAAATAGTGTTATTTTATATTTATTGTTTGATATATTATAGAGGTTATAATTTATGTGTAAGGTTTATAGTAGAATAATAGGACACAACAAATTTAATTATAAATTGTTATATTTAACACTATTGTTTAGTTTAAGCTAAATTTTATGTTAATTTTTATATAATCTTTACCCCTTTACATAAATATTTATTTTATTTCAAGGTTTTTAATGTCTATTTTAACAAATTCTGTTTTAATTTCAGTTTTAGTAATGGCTTTATTGTGTATTTTGAGGTTAAATGTGTTTTTATCTATTATTGTAGCGGCTTTTGTTGCTGGCTTAATGTCAAATATACCACTTGATAATACAAATATATATGATTCATTTTTTCAATTGTTATTAGCAAAAACAATTTATACAAGCAATATGTTAATAAAAGGTATGGCTGGAAATTTAGAGATTGCATTAAGTTATATTCTACTTGGTGCTATAGCAATAACTATTTCTCGCACACATTTAATGACTTTTTTATTATCTGCTATTGCCAATATAATTAGCAATAAACGAAATTTATTTGTTATTGGTATAGCACTTATATCTTGTTGTTCTCAAAATTTAGTTCCTATACATATAGCTTTTATCCCTATATTAATTCCACCTCTTTTAAGTTTAATGAATAAATTAAAAATTGATAGAAGGGCTGTTGCTTGTGCTCTAACATTTGGGCTTCAAGCCCCTTATGTAACTCTTGGTATTGGATTTGGGCTTATATTTCATACTACAATTAAAGATCAATTGATGGCAAATGGAATAAAAGTTAGTTTATCAGATATTGCTAGTGTAATGTGGATTGGTGGAGTTTCAATGCTAATTGGCTTATTTTTTGCAATCTTTGTTTTATATAGAAAAGATAGAATCTACAAACAAAGTGAAGAAATAAGTATGGGTAATGCAAATATGGGTAGAAAAGAATATGCTGTTTTATTTGGAATTATTGTAACCTTTATTGTGCAATTATTTACAGAATCATTGCCACTTGGTGCTTTTTTGGGACTTATGAGCATGGTAATTCTTGGTGGTATAAAATGGAATGAAACAGATTCTATTATGGAAGATGGCTTAAAAATGATGGCTTTTATTGCTTTTGTTATGTTAATTGCTGCTGGATATGGTGAAATATTGCGTCAAAGCGGTGAAGTAAATGGGTTGGTAGATTCTATTAAGATATTTGCAAACAATAAAGTAACTGGAGCTATATTAATGCTAATTGTAGGCTTATTAATTACTATTGGCATTGGAACTTCATTTGGAACCATACCTATTATTGCTGCAATTTATGTACCTTTTGGATTATCTCTTGGGTTTAGTGTTTCGGCTATCATTTTGCTTGTTGGTATTGCTGGAGCTTTAGGTGATGCTGGTTCTCCTGCTAGTGATAGCACGCTTGGTCCTACTTCCGGATTAAATATGGATAAACAACATGATCATATACGCGATACATGTATTCCTACATTCTTAATGTATAATATACCACTTATTATAGCTGGTGTAATTGGTTCTATAATTCTATGACATATCAATATAAAATCTATATAGACATATTATCATCTAGCTTAAAATTTCAACACAATTTTTAAACCTAAAATAACATTAAATATGCAAAAACTTTAGTCTTTTCAATTTATTTTTAATGTTTTATATATTTGTTTTATTAAATTAACTAAATATTTCTAAGTTATTGTGAAACAATCTTTTTAAGCAAAGGGTACTTATGAATAAATTATTAAAATAGACATTGTCAAACCCAAAAAGCAATACAATCTAATAACACTAAAATTCATATAATAGTTAATTTCTATTTATCATAAAAATAAATAAGCTTATTGCGACTTCATAAATATTAGATAGTATATCATTATGTAATTTATATGTTTTAAATAGAAAAATTTCTTTATTTCTATCTTATATATCAATTTTCCACTGCTACTTTAGATAAGTAGCTTTTAAAGTTATAGCTATTATAAGCATGAAGTGATAAATAGAATCTAATTATGTTTTTCTTGCTTTTCAATATGTGTAATATTAAGCATAATAAACTTATAGCATACATAAATCACCACAGGC
>JARIAP010000043.1 GCA_029257755.1 Helicobacter sp. | reverse complement strand
TTTTATAGTTTTTCAATTAAAAAATAACAAGAATAGTCAATATGTATGGTATAATGATATACAAATATATAAATTCATTAATATACAGATGTTGCAAAATAATGCAACAGAAAATATGTATAAACTAATATTTATTCAAACTGATATAAAAAAAGCATATCAAGAAATAATTAAACATAAGGCTTCTATGAGTTGCATGTATTGTGGTGATTTAGATATGGTTGCTAAAGTGTTGCCAAAATATGAAAAAATTATAAAATTTAACAATGTTACATATTATTTTACACCAATGCAAGATTCCTATAAGATTGAAATAAAAGATAATGTATGTGGAATTGTTGATACATTATTATTTATGCAAGATGGAAATGGTTCTGTATTATGGGTGAATAGCATTTTAAATTGTCCAAAGCAACAAAATAAGTAGTATATAAATATTTTTAATACTTAAAACAATAAAGCTATTGTTATACATAAGAACTATAAAAAATATTATATACTTACATTAAACAATAGGTTGATTTTGTTAAATATTATCCATTCATATCTACATTTATATTTAAATTTTCAAAGGCATTTTTATATCTTTGTATAAAGTCGGAGTTTTCGTTAAAAACTTTAATCCCATTAATACGATTTGCATTGATTATAAAAGGTTTTATGGGATTATTTATATTTTCATTTTGCAATGATTCATTTATAATCTTTTTTTCATTATGATGAATGTTTTTTGAGTTTTTTAATTTTTCAATATCAGCTAATGGATATAGTTTTTGAACGGCAAGCATTTTTTCTGTCTCTGTCATACCAGCAGTAGCTCTAAGCCATGCTTGATATTCTTGATCGCTCATTAATTCTAGTATTGCCAATCCATATGTTTGCCTTTTTGTCTCATATCCCTCAAACTCATTAATTTGTTCTTCATTATATTTTGCTGCATTAATATTTTGTACACTAACTTCTCTTTTTATATAATGAGTATTTTTATTGTATAACCCTAGATTATTCCCAAGTGATGAATTATTTGTATCAATCATTCTCTCGTCCTATATAGAAAAATTTATACATATAAACAAGCAAAAATAATTCCTATTTATAATTAATTATACAAAATAATTACATTATAGTAGCATAAATATTGACTTAAATTTACCACTATAATTAAAAAATATGTAATTAACTATTAATAAAAGATTTAATATTATCAATAGTCATTTTAAGTAGTATTTCTTTTGATTCTTTATAAGCCCATGCAATATGTGGTGTTATTATTACTTTGTTTGATATATTAGAATCTAATAATGGATGATTTTGTATCATAGGTTCTTTTTCTAATACATCTGTTCCAAAGAATATATTTTTTTTGTGAAGTATTCTTGCAATATCGTTTTCATTTACTATACCACCTCTACCAAGATTAAGTAAAATTGTCCCATTTTGCAATTGTTCTAATTGTTTTATACCTATTAGATTCCAAGTTGCATTATTTAGTGGTGCATGTATTGATATAATATTGCTTGTTTTTAGCAATGATTCTAAGTTTTTATGTGGTATATCATTTTGTTTGTTTTTGCCACTTGTAGAATAGTAACTTACATTTGCTCCAAAAGCTTGTGCTAATTTGCTAACTTGCCTACCTATGCTACCATAACCTATAATACCCCATTCTTTACCATATAATTCATGTATATCATTTTTTATATGGCAAAATATCTCACTTTTAGTCCATTCCCCATTTTTAACATATTGAGAGTAATATTTTAGATTTCCAAGAAAACTTAATGCTAACATTAATGTGTGTTGTGCCACTGCATTAGTAGAATATCCAGCTACATTTTTAACAACTATGTTATTTGATTGTGCATATCCTATATCTATATTATTTAAACCTGTAGCAGTTACACAAATAAGTTTTAGATTCTTTAATTTAGAGAGAATATTAGAATCTAAAATAACTTTATTTGTTAATACTATATCTGCATCAATACATCTTTCAATAATTTGTTCTTGTGTTGTTGTTTCATATTGCACAAAAGTTCCAAATTGTTTAAAAATTTCTGCGTTAAACTTACCTAAAGTTAGTGAATCAAGCATTACTAATTTCATTATTTATCCTTTATATAAAAGTCAATATGTTATATTGTAACAAAAAACTTATATATTTTAATATAATATTTTAAAAACAAATTAATTAATGTTTTATTTATGTAAAATGTTTTATGTAAGATAGAGTGATAGGCTATCAGCGAGAAAAAAATCATTTGAGTAGATTCTACAATTATATTCATAGCAAAGTCCCTCGTTAATTACTATGTTTAGTTTTTTTGAATCCAAAAGATTCTTATTTACACCAACTTCACTCCTTAATCCTAAAAATATACTTTCAAATTCTAAATCTTTTTTACTTAAGTATTCTTCTTTTTTATATAGTGGATTGTTTATATATTTATGTATATTTGCCAATGATTGATAGCGGATATTTTTTATTCTACCTACAGCACTAGCTCCAACTCCAATATATTCATCACCACGCCAATAACCAAGGTTGTGTTTGCATTTATTTGTATATGCAAAATTTGATACTTCATATTGTTTAAAACCATAATCACTTAAGCACTCACGAATAAAACTTCCAAATCCATTTAAAGATTGTAGATCATATCTTTTTTGCTCTCCAAATCTAGAATTAGAATCAATACTCAAGCTATATGCAGAAATATGATTTACTTTTAAATTAGTAGCAAATGAAATTTCTTGCTCTAATCTATCTTTAGAATCTAATTTACAATCATAAATTAAATCAATATTTACATTATCAAGATACTTATTTGCTATTTCAAAAGCATAAATAATATCTTTTTTTGAATGATTTCTCTCTAACATTGCAAGTTTATCATCAAAAAAGCTTTGAACTCCTAAACTTAATCTATTTAAACCTAATTTTTTTAAATGCAATAACCATTCTTTAGTTAATAAATTTGGATTAGCTTCCAATGTTATTTCGCAATCTTTTATACAAAATGGAATTAAGTATTCAAAAATTTTATTATAAAAATTATGATCTACAAAATTTGGTGTTCCCCCACCAATAAATATACTTGATATATTTTTGATTCTAAAATATTGTATTTGATATTTTAAATCTTTAAGTAATGCTTCAAAATATGGTGTTATTAATGAATTTTGATTAACTTTTGAGAAAAAAGCACAATATCCGCATTTAGAATCACAAAATGGTATATGAATATATAAATGCAAGTTATTACCTAATGTAAAAATATTTAAAATTTATTTTTTGGGTTAGATAAAATAGCTTGTTTTGAACTTTCAAGCAATTTGTCTTCTTCTGTTTGTTCTTTTTTGCTATTAGTATTATTTTCTATATTTTCATAGCCAAAGATTCCTAATTCTAAGATATTCATAGCATTCATAAATATGCAAATATCTCTCATAACGCTATTATTTGATGGAATAGATATTTGTATAATTGCAGAAAATGGTATTACAACAATACTAGAAAAGTTTTCTTTACCAAAACCTGCTTCAAAAGACATATCATTTTCCCATATTTCAATACTTTCAAATGTAAATCCTGCAAGAATAAAATCAATAATAGGATGAAAATTTTTTGAAATTTCTTCTGGCAATATAGGATCAAACTGGACTTTTGATAAATTACATTGGACAGAAAAATGTATATTTTTATTAATTAGCAATTGTATTATTTCTCTTGCATGTTTAGAAAGTATAGGCTTTAAATCTTTATTTTGCATAACAAACAACCTTTAATATGATTTATTAATAAATAAATTATACACAAATACGCATTTACATACCAATATTTTATTATATTGAAAATACACTAATCCATTATATTTATTATTGCTATTGTTTTTTTATATTGTAAAATTAATTTAGTTTTTAGATAAATAATATTGTATGATTTTATTTCATATGATTAGTGTATGTATAGATGAGGTTTATAAAAATTAAGTAAAATTATTTTTTATTTTAAGTGCATATTAAAATATATCGTTACACATAGTTTATTGTAGAATATTTGGGAATGTATTTTGCATATGGTAACACTAATATTTATAGTTAAAGGGTTTTAATGAAACAAATAAAAATACCATATGTTTTCATTTAATAATATGTTTTTAAGATGTAAAAAATTTTTTTCTATAATTATTGTTATATGGATATATTTTTTTTATAATATACATGCAAATGGCTTTAAGATTCAAGAACAAAGCTTAAATGCCACTGCATTGAGTTCAGCTTATGTAGCAGGGGCTAGGGGTGCTGATGCAAGTTATTATAATCCTGCTAAC
>JARIAP010000027.1 GCA_029257755.1 Helicobacter sp. | reverse complement strand
TTTAATTGGGTCTTCTATATTTGCAAGTGGCTCAAAGCTACAAAGTGTATAGGTAGCAAACTTCTTATCACTTGAGGTTTTACATTGAGTCATCTTTCTTACTCCATTATCTTCAACTTCTATTGGGTAAAAGTCTGGAGTTTCTGCTGACATCTGGGCTATTTTCTTAAATAATGGGCTTTCTTTCATAATTACACTCGTATCTGTAGCAAGATATGGAACACCTTTGCTATCAAGCACAAACATATGAGTTTTATTCTTTTCTCTTAAGAAATCAAAATATTCTTGTAATTTGCTTAATAATATATCTATACCAACAACACCTATTAATTTATTGTCTCTATATATTGGCATAGCATAAGTCATGCTAGGTGCACCAGATGCAAAATCCCTATATACATTTGATTGATAAAATCCATTCTTTTTAACAGCTCCAATATACCATGGTCGTTGTGTTGGATCATAGTTATTATATTTACCTCCAATAATTTCATATTCCTTGCCATCTTTATCTATTTTATCGTCAAATTCTATAGCAACACCATTTGTAAAACCAATATAACTAGACAATGTACCAGTAAAATAATTATGAGTTTGAAGTATTTTACCAATGGATTTAATCATTTGTTCTTCACTCTCAAAGGCACTTGATGGCATTTTATTAATAGCCTTAGCCATACCCTCTATTGCAACTGCAGCATTATAATTGACTTCTTGCATAATCACATCGACAACTCTAAGTTCATCAGATTGAAATATAATTGAATCTTCCATTGATTTATTTTTTTGCAATTCCATAGAAATAATGTTTAATATTGTAATTCCAAAAAGTATTATTATACTAAAAATAAGCGATACTTTTGTTTTTATATTTATTTGCATATATGTTCCTTAAATTAAAATTCGGCATTATAGCATAATTGAAATTAGGTAAGACATAAAAATATGCTTATATTTACATATAAAACAATCTATTTATTATGAAAAATTTAATAATATATAAGTTTTGTAAAATAAATATTACAAAATAAGATATTAAAATAACATGTGTATTTTTTTAAAAATTTAGTTATTGTTTATTCTTGTATAGTTATTTATTTATATTTTATAAATCCCATTCATCTGACATTTGCAAATGTCCTTGAACTTGATGTTTAATGTCCTCATACACAAAACTCTCTCTAAAACTATCAATGCGACCCCCACTAGCATTTTTATGTCCTCCTCCATTAAAACACATTTGACTTAGTGCACTAACATCACAATTACCATTAGATCGTATGCTTACATTTCCTCTATTGCTTACATCTATATAAAAATCAAACTCTTGATTGTTTTGTAAAAACTTATTTGCAACAACAGATATTCCACCCATACAATAGCTTAAAAAACCAACCTTATCTTCAAAATGCACAGTGCATTGCTCCTTCTTTGCTTCAAGAAGTTTAACTTGAGCTCTTGATACAATATTATCCATAGTTTCAGAATCTTTATTACCACCAAGAATTTCTTTTTTTATAAAAAATACCGAATTATCAAATGCTACTTCATCAAATGCTTTTCCATTTATTAATCCACCATTTTTTTCTTTATCATAATCAATTAAAAAATTTCTTGCATATTTTAGTAATTTCAACTTATAATCTCTATTTTCATCATCAAACATAAAACGATTAAATTCATTACTTGTTGCGATAAGACTCATAGCTACTTTACCAAATTCAAATCCAAAACCATCTTCATGCCATATATCCACAGAATTAATCATTTCAACCATAGGTTTTAACCAATTTTGAGTTTCATTATCTAAATTAAACCTATCAAGCAAATATTCATAAGTAATCTTAGTAGCACACCTATTAATATCAAGATGATACCAAGAATACATATTTGCACTATCTTCTCCTGTTGCATGATGATCAAGCAATATAACCTCAACATCTATATTTGACATTTTTAGTTCCTTGACTTGTTCACTAAGAAATTTAGATTCATGCAAAGTTAAATTTAAATCCGTAATAAGTATTATAAATTGTTCTTTAATATGATTATTAATTTTATTTTGTTGTTCTACTTTAATTGGCTTACCAAATAGCATAGCAATTTCACCACTTTGTGTTTTATAAGATTCTATACTTTTTAAAATAGAGTTTAATCTAACCATTACCTCCTTGCCATAATTAGCATTATAAAAAGTAATATCTTTAAAAAACTCTCTTGATACAAATTGACAACCATATCCATCTAAATCTATATGCGATAAATGATATACTTTCATGTAGTCTCTTTCTGTAAAATTTTATAATAATTCATTTATAATTATATCAAAAAATAATTTATACAAAATAAATGCTATTTTTATAGTAAGTGTATTATATTGAAATGCTTGTGTTTTTATATAAATACGAGTAAAAATCATTTTTATTTTTTAAGTTAAAGTATTTATACATTTATAGAATCTTAATTTTTTATTAAATGTTTTTCTGTTTTTTCCATATACCACTTCTAAAGGCAATATAAAATATTATTGCACGAATATAAGTTTCTATAAAAATTACAACAAATAAAAAATAAATATCCCACTGAAATTCTGAACAAATCCACATAGGCAAAAGTCTAAATATTGAAATACTTGTAATATTTATAAATAATGGTATTTGCGTAAAACCAGCACCACGCAATGCACCATCATATACAAATGATAATATTAATGGCACTTGAGACAACCCAACTGCTATAAGATATGAAATAGATATTTTTACACCTAAAATATCATCATGTATAAATATTTGCGAAAGTGATTCTGAAAAAATAGTTAGCAACAAACCACAAATGCCTAAAATTATACTTGCTATAATAGCACAAAGTTTTGTATATTCTTGTGCTAACTGATAATTTTTAGCTCCAATGCTTTGTCCCACTAAACTCATAACTGCAATCATAAAACCAAACCCGGGTATAAATGAAAAACCTTCAATATTAGTTCCAGATTGAAAACCAGTTATTGCACTATCTCCATACATAATTGAATATTTTCCAACAAAAATAAGTACAATTGTTAGAGACAATATAGTAAAAATCCGTTCTAATCCTGTTGGGATTCCAACTTTTAGGGCGTTATATAGAAATTCTTTACAAAAATAAAATTTTAATCTTAATCTAGTTTTTACAAATCGTGGCAACAATATCAATACTATAAGCTCAAGATATGATATAAATAATGTTACTATTGCTGCCCCTGTAAGTCCTAATGGATTAAAACCAAATTTACCATCAATTAAAGCAGAATAACCAAATATACTTAAACAAGTAAGAAATATTTTTATATAAAATGGGTGTTTTGTGTTACCAGTTGCAGCAAATCCGGAAGTTAATACATTTTTTATAATTATAGAAGGCAATGTAAATATAGTTAATGATACATAACCATAAGCCAAATCATATAAACTATTGCTTAGATTAAGCATATTTAAATAAATTGGAATTCCAAAAAATATCAAACAAAACATGGGGATAGAAACACATAATGCACTACAAGCCATCGTTGCATATACTTTATTCATTTCATCATAATTTTTTGCACCAAATCTACGAGACATAAGAACATTTGTCCCAATTCCAAATATAGCACTAATAGGATAAAATATAATTATATATTTTGCCCCAATACCTAATGCTGAAAAATGTAATGGTGATATACTACCCAAATAAAATAGAGCAAGAGACATGCTAAACATATCAAGTCCAGATTGCAAACCACTTGGAATTGCTATATTTAAAATGCGTTTTAACTTTATTTTTGTTGTAAGCTTCAAATTAAACATATAAATCTTCTATTTTTTATTAATAAATATTATACTTCATTCATACCATTCAAAAATTCTTCATTATTTTTTGTTGCTGTAAGTTTTGAATATAAGAAATTTAATGCCTCAATATCATCCATTTGACTAATCACATTTCTTAGCATCCAAACTTTTCTTAACTTTTCATCTCCTAACAATAAATCATCTTTTCTAGTGCCTGATTTAAGAATATCAAAAGCAGGATAGATTCTACGATCAGCTATATTTCTTGCTAACACTATCTCTGCATTTCCTGTGCCTTTAAATTCTTCAAATATTACTTCATCCATTCTAGAACCTGTTTCAATAAGTGCTGTGGCTATTATAGTTAAGCTACCGCCATGCTCAATATTCCTTGCTGCTCCAAAAAATCTCTTTGGTTTGTGAAGTGCATTGGCATCAACTCCACCACTTAAAACTTTACCACTAGATGGTGTAGCAGCATTATATGCTCTAGCAAGTCTAGTTATAGAATCAAGCAAAATTACTACATCTTTTCCAACTTCAATTCTTCTTTTTGCTCTTTCTAATACAAGCTCTGCTACACGAATATGATTTGTAGATGGTAAATCAAATGTGCTTGAAAAAACTTGCCCCTTTACACTTCTTTCCATATCTGTAACTTCTTCTGGTCTTTCATCTATTAAAAGAACCATAAGTTCTACTTCTGGGTGATTTTCACTAATTCCATGTGCTAATTCTTTCATTAATTCTGTTTTACCTGTTCTTGGTGGTGCAACAATCAATGCTCTTTGTCCTTTACCAATTGGACTAAAAAGATCTAACATTCTGCCTGTAATTTTTTGGTGATTATATTCAAGTTTTAATTGTTCTGCAGGAAAAAGTGGCGTAAGATTTTCAAACAAAGGGCGATTTTTTATTTCTTCTAAACTTAGGTAATTAACTGCTTCAATCTTTAAAAGTGCATAATATCGTTCTTGATCTCTTGGTGGTCTCACTTGCCCAGTAATAATATCACCATTTCTCAAAGCAAATCTTTGTGTTTGACTTTGGGATACATAGGTATCATGTTGTGTATCTGAAAATTTCTCATCTATTGAACGCAAAAAACCATAACCTTCATTTGTAATTTCTAAGATTCCAGAAATTAATATAAAACCACCTTGACTTACTTGATTTTTTAAAATCTCAAATATTAACTCTTGCCTTAACAATTCTTGTGGATTTTGAATCCCAAGATTTTTTGCTATATCTAGTAACCTTTCAAGAGGAGTTACGCGAAGATCTTCCATTTTAAAGCCATCTACTGGTATATGCGTTCTTCTATTTATATCCTTATACTTTTTTTCTTCATTATCATATCTATTTTCCCTATCTATTCTATTTGATTTTATGTTTTTATTGTATGGTTGTTTTTTTGATTTTGATGCAGTATCTTCTTTACAATAATGCTCGTTTGACATTTTTAACCTCCATTTCATATAAAATATTTTTCATAATTTTCCTTGTTTATGATAGCTACATAGAATACTTAAGATTAATTAAAGCATTCTGTGTAACTAAATGTGGTGTATGAAGTAAAAATAAAACAAACTCCTATATTTGAAGTTTGTTTTATAAAAATTATTTTATTTTTTCAATTAAATTAGCAAATGCATTGGGATTGCTATACGCCATATCTGCGAGAATCTTTCTATCAAGTTGTATATTTGCTTTTTTCAACGCATATATAAATTTAGAATAGCTCATACCATTTAAACGACATGCCGCATTGATTCTAACTATCCATAGCTTTCTAAAATCTCTTTTCTTTTGCTTTCTATCTCTAAAAGCATAACACATACTTCTTTCTAATTGTTCTTTTGCTTTTCTAAAATGCTTATGTCTACCGCTATAAAAACCTCTAGCAAGTTTTAGAATTTTTTTATGCCTTCTTCTTCTTACAAAACCTGTTTTAACTCTCATAATTTCTCCTGTAACTTTACCTTATATTAAAGGTGCAAACTCAATATAGTTTAAACTTTCCCTTTTAGTTACAATAAACATAAAGGGGACAATAAATATCAATACCATATAAGACAATTTGATATTAACTCATACATAAAAGACTTTTAACTGAATCCAAATTTGTGTCATGAACATAGTGTGGTGAATTTAATCTAGCTTTACGCTTTGGCGACTTTTTAGTCAAAATATGACTTTTAAAAGCACTGCCCCTTTTAACTGCATTTTTTTTTACTTTAAAACGCTTAGCAGCACCACGATTTGTTTTCATCTTTGGCATTATTTCTCCTTTCTTAAAATAAAGCTTTTATTATATCATATTTTTTTATGCTTTTGGTTTATTATTTGGAATCATTAAAATACTTGCATATTTTCCTTCTATTTTTGCTTCTTTATCTGTATGTGCTATATCTTCTACCATAGCTATAACTCTTTTAAGCATTTCAAAGACACCTGCTGGATTTTGTAATTCCCTACCCCTTAAATAAACTCTAAATTTTACATGCTTACCTTCTTGAAAAAACTCTCTAGCATGTTTTACTTTATAGTTAATATCATTTTGTGCAATTTGTGTTGAAAGCTTTATTTCCTTTACTTCAACTTGCTTTTGCTTTTTTTTTGCTTCTTTTTGCTTTTTTTCCAATTGATATCTATATTTGCCATACTCTACTATTTTACATACTGGCGGATTAGCATTTGGTGATATACACACTAAATCAAGTCCCTCATTATTCGCTAAATTTTGTGCTTCTTTAGCACTCATTATACCTAATTGTTCCCCATCTTCAGATATACATCTTACTTCATCAAAACGGATTTTTCCATTTACTAATGTTTCTTCTTTATTCAAAAACTAACCTCTCTATTTAAAATTGAGACTTTCTGTAAAAACTCTTCAACACTAATTTCATATTGCAAATTTTCTCCTAACTCATTTTTATTTCTTCTGTCTCTTATAGAAAGTAACTTATTTTCTAATTCCTTATCTCCTATGATAGCAATCATAGGCACTTTTTGTTTTTCTGCTATTCGTATTTTTTTGTTTAATGATTCATTTTTTATGTTTATTTCTGCATAAATACCAATATTTCGTAAATCTATTTGTAAGTTTTGTGCCATTTCTGCATGTTTATCACCAATGGGGATAATAATTATTTGTGTTGGTGAAATAAAGAATGGAAATTCTCCTCCATAATGCTCTGTTAAAATTGCCACAAATCTCTCAAAACTACCCAAAATTGCACGATGAATCATAACCGGTTGTGCTTGTTTATTGTTTTCATCAATATAGCTTAAATTGAATCTATTTGGTAAATTCATATCAATCTGTATAGTCCCACATTGCCATTTTCTACCAATTGCATCTGTAATTTTTATATCTATTTTTGGTCCATAAAATGCACCACCCCCATCATCTATTTGATAGTTAATGTTATTTTCAATTAGTGCATTTTTTAATGCTTGTGTGGCATTATCCCATATTTCATCACTACCAATAGACTTCTCTGGTCTAGTAGATAGCTCCATTTCATAAGAAAAATTAAATGCTTTCATGATTCTATGCGTAAATCTTAAAATATTATTTACTTCATTTTCTATTTGTTCTGGACGACAAAATATATGTGCATCATCTTGAGTAAATTCTCTTACGCGCAATAATCCATGCAAAACTCCACTTTTTTCATGCCTATGAACAACACCATATTCATAAAATCTAAGAGGTAACTCTCTGTAACTTCTAATGCTATTTTGATACACTTTTATATGTCCAACACAATTCATAGGTTTTATGCCATATTCTACCTCATCTATTGTAGTAAAATACATATTTTCCTTATAATGGCTATAATGTCCGCTAATTTTCCATACATCACTTTTTAAAATTTCTGGACATCTAACAGGCTCATATTCATTAATAATCAATGCTTTTGTTAATAATTCTTCAATTTTTCTCCTAATCCTTGCACCTTTTGGTAACCATATAGGCAAACCTGAACCAACTTCTTCGTCAAATGTAAATAACTCTAGTTCTATCCCAAGCTTTCTATGATCTCTCTTTTTTGCTTCCTCTAATTTATATAGGTAGTCTTTCAAATTTTCTTTTTTTGCAAATGCAATTCCATATATACGGGTTAAGACTTCAGAATCTTCATCACCTCCAAGATATGCACCAGAAATTTTTGTTAGTTTAAAAGCATTTAATAATTTTAGATTTGGTAAATGTGGTCCTTTGCATAAATCTTCAAAATCACCTTGTTTATATATGCTAAAGTTATTTCCTTCAATTTTACTCATTACAGCATGTTTTAACTCATCATTCTTAAATCTTTCTTCTGCTTCTTTTCTATTAATGTTGATTTTTACTAGTTTTTGCCCTTTTTTTGCAATCTCTTTCATCTTGTTTTCAATTTTTGGCAAATCATCAACACCGATTTTAGAATCTATCTTAAAATCATAATAAAAACCTTCACTAACAACGGGACCAACAAAAAACTTTGCTTCTGGATAAATAGCTTTAATTGCTTCTGCAAGTAAATGAGCACATGTATGGCGGATTATTTGATGTGCTTCATTTGTATCATCAAAATAAATTGGCACTAAAACACTTGTATCTAGTTTTTTTTCTTCTACACTTTGAATATCAAGAATGTTGTTATTATCAACATATCCAATAATTTCTCGCAATTATAATTTCCTTTATTATTAAATATTAAACACATAAAACAAATATCTAATTATAATAATTTTAAGCTATAAATAAGTTAAAATTATTATAAATAAACTAAAAGATAAATCACTTTAAAAGTTAATAATTATACAAGTGATAACTGAATCTATGCTTAAAATCACATGAAATAAATATTAAGTATGCAAAACAATAAAAATTAAAGCTCTGTTTCCCTTTCTTTTGCTAACTTTTCAACTTCATATACAAATTTATCAACAATTTCATTTTCATTGTGTTTTGATAGCACTTTACCACCCTTAATTATATGCCCTATCTTGTTTCCAAAAGCAATTGCTATATCTGCATGTTTTGCTTCTCCAAGAGCATTAACAGCACAACCCATAACACTTACTTGCAATGGTGTCTTAATATGTGATAAACTTGTTTCTACCTTCTTAATAGCACTTACTAAATCTGCTTGTATTCTACCACATGTTGGACAAGAAACAATTGTTAAGCCTTCCTTTTGTCGTCCAGAATATCTAAGTATAGATTTTGCTAGTTTTATTTCTTCTTCTAATTCACCTGTAATAGAACAACGCATTGTATCTCCAATTCCATCCATTAAAAGATTCCCTAAAGCAATAGAGCTTTTAATAGTTGAATGATATAAAGTCCCAGCCTCTGTAACACCCAAATGAAATGGATATTCAACCAAAGGTCTTAATAACCTATAAGCTTCAATAGTGCGAGGAGAATCACTTGCTTTTAAAGAAACCTTAATATTTGTAAAACCAAAATCTTCTAATAATCTTATATTATAAAGAGCAGATTCTACCATTCCTTTTGGTGTAGCCCCATACTTTTGTTCAAACTCTTTTTCTAAACTACCACCATTTACACCAATTCTAATTGGTATATTTCTTTCATTGCAAGCTTTTACAACCTCCTTAATTTTTTCTTTAGAACCTATATTTCCCGGATTAATCCTTATGCAATCTACATATTGTGAAGCAATTAAAGCTAATTTGTATTTAAAATGAATGTCTGCTATAAGTGGTAGCGTTGTTAATGATTTTAATTGTTTTAATGCATTGGCATCATCTTCTGTAAGCACGGCTAAACGAACAATATCTGCACCAGCTAATTGCAACCTATCTAATTGTTCCTTTGTAGCCTCTATATTATGAGTTTTACTAAAAGTCATACTTTGCACACTTATTGGAGCATCCCCACCTACTGCTACATTTCCAACAAAAATCTTTTTTGTTGGATAACGAGATTTAATGATATTCTCTTGCATTTTGTTCCTTAGAATATAAATCTATTGATAAATTATGAATTTTAACATATATTTATAAATTTTAATGCTTAGTATTTATCTGTTAAATTATTAATAATATTTAGGTTGATTCCAGTGATTGAGTTTTACATAAAATATAGAATTTATATTCTATTTAAAAAATACCAAAATAAATTGATTTTTAATCAAAAACAAATGAGTAAAACTTTAAACAATATGAAATATAAAATATAAATTAATAAAATCACTTGAATAAAAATAAAAAATATGCAACAATTAAGTAATTATAAATTTTATTGAAGGATATATTATGTGGGAAAATCCAGTTGATAGTATGGAAATTTTTGAAGGTAGTCCAATTACTAAATGGAAAGAAATAATTTTTAATGCAAGTAGAACACTAGCTAGTAATGAAATTGAAAGACTTTTAGAAGAATTAGCTCTATATGAAATGGCATTTGAAGAGCAAGATATGCAAATAAATTTGCGTGATTTTTTTTACAATGTTCATCATGATGGAGAGCTAAAAAAGCGTTTTAATGAGAAAAAAAATAGTCTAGCAATAGAATCTATGTCAAAAATTCTTAGTGAAAATGAGTAATTTAGTAATTCTGTTTTTTTTAATAGCCATCTAAATATTGTGACTTATTTTAACAACAAAATTAAACATGAAAATATTTATATATTATAATATTATGTAGTGATACAATAAAATTATATTTAAGAGTTTTGTTGTTAAATATATTGTAATATTGTTATACAAACATTGATTTATTTTACAAAAAGTAACAATAAATTATTTCTTTTATAGAATATAATTATATAGATTAAAGCATTTATTATGATTAATTATATTTAATCAAATGGCATACAATAAATTTGCCTAACTATTAGAATCAAGGAGTTTTTATGATTGTTGGTTGTCCAAAAGAAATTAAAGTTCATGAATATAGGGTTGGAATAACTCCATCAAATGTTCATGAGTATAAAGAAGCTGGGCATATAGTTTATGTAGAGCATGATGCTGGGAGCACCATAGGTTTTAGCGATGAAGAATATCATAGAGCAGGTGCAAAAATAGTTGATAAAGCTAAATTGTTTAAAGAAAGTGAAATGATTATAAAAGTTAAAGAGCCTATTGAGAGCGAATATAGTTATTTTAGAGAAAATCAAACGCTTTTTACTTATTTGCATTTAGCTGCAGATAGAAAACTTACAGATATGCTATTAGATAAAAAGATAAATTCTGTTGCTTATGAAACAATTAAAATTAAAAATATACTGCCTTGTTTAGCCCCTATGAGTTCTATTGCTGGACGATTGGCGGTTATAGAATCTGCAAAATATATACAAAAAACATTTGGTGGCAATGGAATGTTGCTTAGCGGAATTCCGGGAACACCTAAAGGTAAAATTACAATAATTGGTGCTGGTGTAGTAGGATTAAACGCAGCACAACTAGCAATGGGTATTGGTGCTGATGTAACTATATTAGATATTGATGTTGCTCGTTTAGCCTATGTAGATCAAATGTTTGACATGCGTATACACACATTATTTAGTTCAAGGGCAAATTTATTGGCAAGTATAAAAGAAGCTGACGCAGTAATTGGTGCAGTTTTAATACCGGGAGCAAAAGCACCAAAACTTGTAAAAAAAGATGATTTAGGAATCATGAAAACAGGTGCTATACTAACAGATGTTGCAATAGATCAAGGTGGTTGTTTTGAAACTTCTAAACCAACTACACATGATAATCCTGTTTTTGATATAGATGGGATATTACATTATTGTGTAGCAAATATGCCAGGTTCTGTAGCAAAAACTGCTACATTAGCATTAACAGATTCTACACTTAACTTTGGTTTAAATATTGCAAAATATGGTCTAAAAGAAGCAGCAATTAAAGATATTGGTATATTAGAAGGTATAAACACTTACAATGGCAAATGCACTTATAAAGGCGTTAGTGATGCATTTGGTATTGAATATACAGACATAAAAGATTTAATTAAATAAAATTTTATTTAATTTAAGCATTTTTTAAAGTATTTTTATATACAATTTCTTGCCTTCCTAGTTAGCCCTATGCAATGGATTATATAAGCAACGCTTCAGGATGGGAACATAGCAGAGCACTTACATTATCTGTGTGTCATTGGTTCCTGGCTTGGGAGGTTTCTCTCTTATTATTTAATCAATTGCCAATATAAAAGATATAAGTATGCTTTTATCTAATAATATATTTTTAGGTTTAGATTCTAGTTTTAGTATGTATAATGCAAATTACAAACAGAGTTATCATTCAAAAAGTATGGGTGCATATAGTGAAACATTAATAAAACATATATTTCCAGCATTATTTTTTTATAAACATGGCTCTTTTGATGATCTATTAGTTCAAAACACTTTTTTATATCAAACAAAAAAAATAAATCAAAGCATTAAAAGACAAACAACATTTAATGATATAAAAAATATTATTTCAAATATTAATGATTCTATGCCTATAGATATGACAAATTATAAAAAATATTATAACAAACCACTTAGAATCTTGGATATATGTTTTGGATTGGGATATAATGCTATGCTTGGATTAGAATATTTTGAAAAATGCGAGATTTACTCCCCAGAAAAAGATAATTTATTGCATGATTTATATAATTTTTCATATAATATACAAAATAGTAAAGATATTATATATAATCTAATTAAAAACAAATTTTATACTGATGATAATACAAAAAAGCTTTATTTTTTGCATGGAAATGCTTTAGATTATATAAATAAATTTCCAAATTCATTTTTTGACATTATATTTCAAGATGCCTTCAGTTCAAAATATAATGAAGAATTATGGGATATACATTATTTTAAACAACTAAATAGAATTACTGCTAAAAATTGTTTAATTACAACATATGCAAAAGCTAAACACATTATTCAAATAGCAAATATAGCAGGTTTTAAATCTATTAAATATGAATTTGGTAGCATTTTTTACAAATAAATATAATGTATAAATTGAAGATAATATGTTTTTGCAATATTATCTTATAAGCACAAAATTAATTCATTATAAAATATATCATTGTTTTTTATGTTTTATTTGTTATTCATACCTAAATTGACTATATCAATAAATTTTAGTTTATTATTTATTAATTAATTTAAGTAAGTTTAATTTATTACATAGATTCTATTAATGATTATTATATAATACATATTTATTATTTCAAATCCATTTAAAAGGTCCTTAATGCAACAAAACAAAAAAGTAGGTGTTGTTATACCAATATATAATGTAGCACCATATTTAAGAGAATGTC
>JARIAP010000024.1 GCA_029257755.1 Helicobacter sp. | reverse complement strand
AATATTGATATAGTCTTTAATTAAAATATCTATTAACTCATATGAATTGTTTTGATTTCTTACAATATTGCATATTTTATTAAAATCATTTTTATCAATACTAGGCAATTTCGTCCTACCCTCTCCTAATTCTAATCCTCTTAATATTTGTTTAAAATAATCAAGATTAAAGTCTGGCCTTCGTTGTTCTGCGATAATAACTAAAAAATAGAGTAAATATCTCTTAAGACATCCATATTTATCAAATATTAATAATATGTCATTTTTGAAGTAATCGTTAATTTCCAAACAAAAGTCAGAAACATTTATATCAAAATTTATATCAAAATTTATATAATGGTAGTCTTTTAAAATATCAATTATATTTTTTATATTAATATAATAATCTAAATTCCTAAAAATTTCAGTATATATAAACCTGCAAAGTTTATCAGTATCTATCTTTGCATCTCCTAGTGAGTATATGTTATCTATGCTTTGTGGGTTTTGTGGTAATGTTTGATTTATGCTAGATTGATTTATATTATTTATACTGCTATCTTTAACTGCATGTTTATTAAAATCTATATTAAGCTCATCTAATGCTACCTTTGTCTCACTTAGTATATCTAATAGAGTGCTTGATAGAATAGATTTTATATTATCCTTATTACCTGCTATTGTAAAGCTTGTCATGTGATTCCTTATATTAATTTATATTGAATTATTTTGTTATTTTACTACTTTTTTGTGTAGTTTTATATGTATTTTATACTTTTATTTATATTTTAGCTTTATTAGGGTATTAGCTATTTTGCTATTAATTAAGTTATAGGGTTTAATCATTGATTCTAGGGTTTAGTTTAGGATCTAGGAATGGATTACCTATTGGTTTATTGTTTTGCTTTGTATTTGATATATTTTTGTTTTCTTGTTTTATTTTATCTATTGCTTCTTGCATATCATTAATGCCTTTCTTATATATTCGTGTTTTTGCCCTTGGAGTTAAATTATCCTTAGTATTTAACATACTGCCTACAGACAATAATGCATCACTCATGGTTGTGTATATAAATTTTAATCTATTTATCACTTCTTTTTCTTTTTCACCATAGCTTGCATAATCATTATTTTTCATTAAAATATCTTCAAATTTTTCAAATACATTATTAAACTCTTGACTTATATTATAGCTTTGTTCAAATATAGAATTAAGACTTGCAATGATCTCATTTTCACATTCAGAATCAATGATAAATTTATATTCCATTAAAGCATCTTTATTAAGCAAATGCAATTTTGTATCATTATATATAAAGTTACATACTTTCTGCATTTTAGACTCATCGCTTAATGGAGGGAATAGTTCTTTTAACACTTCTTTTAGATTCTTACCTTCTTGCATATTTTGCTCAATGATGCGTAATGTAAGCTTAGCCATTGTTAAACCATCTTCTCGCATTTTCTTTTTCATAGCATTTTGCAAAAATTCATCTAGCATAAAGATTTTAACAAAAAGAGCAATAGAATCTATATTATATCTTGTTTGTATTTCATTGGTAAAATTTTTAAATAAATATGCAAAGTATTTGCGGAAAGTATCAATATAATCATCATCGCCACCAAAAAAGCTATTTATCCGTCCCCTATCACTACGATGACTATAATACGAATTATTTTTTACATTTTGTAAAATTTTTTTCATAATTTTATATAAAGCTAATTCAAGTTTTACTCCATTTGGTTGCAATGATTTTGGTAATATATTTTTATAATCTATATTTTTATTATATATTGCTCTAAAACATGATGCAATATGTTCTATATGTTTAAGCCCTCTTTTATCAAGTTCATGTGGTATTGATGGATTAATTTTGTTTGTTTGCGTTAGCCTTTTATCGACTTTTACATTGTTTGCATTTTTTTCATTTAATTTTTTTATTTGCTTTTGTTTCATACAAAAACCATAAACATAATATTTCTTTTTTGCATTTTCTTCTTTTCTAATACCATCAAAGAATACATACCATAAATATTCACATAATTTTTCTTCATCTATGCTAATATCTTTTATATTTTGTATAGATTCTAAGTCAATATTATTTTCATTATCAATCTCTCTTAATGCTATTTGCACTTCTTTTAATATGTCTAATAGATTCTTTGGTGCTATTGCATTATTGCCACCATCTCCTAGTATAGTAAAACTTGTAGTATTATCTTCTTGTTCTATTTTTTTTTGCTCTAAGCTTTTATTAACACGCTTTTGCATATTATCTCCTAAATTATTCAATAATCCCTATCATTACAATATTATCCATTATTTTACTACTTTTTATATGTAGTTTTATATTTTTAACTTCTTATTTACCTTGTAACTTATTTTATCATTGTATTATTATATCAATGATAAAAGCATATATCTTAATTGTGTAGTGATTAACTATGTATATCTTACGCATACAAGTTGAATCTTATCTCCCTTTTTTACTTCTTTTACCTTATAGCCTCTTTGCTGTGCTTTGGCTATGATTTGCTCTTTTTGTGCTTGTTTATATGCCTCTAATCGCTCTCTTTCTTTTCTTGCTTCTTCTTCTAGCCTTTCTCTCTCTAATCTCTCTAGCTTTGCTTTATAAAACTTTAGATAGTGTGATTCAATAGAATCTACCATTTTTTCATGTTCATATTCTTCGTATTTAACACTATAAGAAGATTTACCACTAGAATATGTATTCTTTTGTATATATTTTATGGTATTGTATGCAATGCCTTTTGCCCTTACCACTATTGTATCTCCTTGTATATCATATTGATAATTACAAGATTCTAATGCCTCTATCAAACATTCTCTATCTAAGATAGGTGTCCTTGTGGTTACTCGTCTGCTCATTTTTTGCTCCTTATTTCTATGCTTTGCTTTTGTGTAGTTTTTTGATAATATTCATCTGTTTTCTTATCAGATTTTATATCCATATCCTCACTTAATAAGGCTTCTACCTCTGCCATACAAGCTTCACCCTTTATGCCATCACTCTTTAAATCAAGGCTACCATCTTCATTTATGGTTACTACAATTTTTTCTTCTTTCATGTTGATCCTTTCTTTTTTAATTAGGCTTTATGCTTAGCTTT
>JARIAP010000154.1 GCA_029257755.1 Helicobacter sp. | reverse complement strand
AGCATAATAACATTTGTATAAAGTATGCTAGCGTATAGAATCTTTTTGTAATGGATTCGTTGTTGGCATAATTTATTGTAATTTATATACCGCACTCTCTGTTTATTGTCCTGTATAGCCTGTTTCTTATGAAAATAATATAACATGGGCTTCTTCCTTTGTATGAATATAATTTTAAAAGTATTATTATAATATTATTTTATTAAAATTAGTATTATTTAAGCTATAATTATTGTAATTTTGTGTTATATTCAATGAATATATATTCTATACTTTCTCTAGGTTAGTATTTGAAACCACATTATAGTAATGCTTTATATGTCTATGCAATCCATATATTCATTTTGTAATGATATAGAAGAGTTATTGCTTAATATTTCTGTTATTTACCATATATTACTATTTAAGGCATAAAGTTTGCTTACATTTATATGTTTGTGAGTATTCACAAATTACTATATTTTTAGGAGAAAATTATGAAAAAGTTTTTAGCATTAGGACTTTTAAGTGTATCTTTAGCATCAGCAAAGGTATTTGTAGGTGTTGATGGTGGATATAATATGGTTGGTTTTGCAGCTCCGGGCAAAGTAGATTCAAGTGCTTGGCATGGAGATTACAAAGATTCTTGGAGCGTTAGTGCAAATGTTGGTTATGAAAGTTTATTTAATAGCCATTTTGGTATAAGAAGTTTTGTTTCAGTAGGTTATGGGCAATTTGTCGAAAATGATCCTTCTAACTACAATATTAAAGCAGATTTAAATCTAGATGCCCTTTTTAATCTTATTAATACAGGTAGTTTCCAAGCAGGTTTATTTGCAGGTGTAGGTGCGGGATATGAATACCAGTCTTTTCAGACAGGCTCTAATCAATCGGTATCATTCGGGCAAATCCCAATATATGGTAGAGCTGGGCTTAGCTTTGGCTTAGGCGAGAGCATTAGACTTGATTTAACAACAAGATTGCCAATAGTTGCATGGGGTATTCACCATGATGATAAAATATTACCGCCAGTACCAGTATACAATACTATTAGCTATCAAGTTGGCTTGAAATTTTTATTCTAAAAATAAAACAAAAAAATATATGTTTAATCTATTCTTTAAAGATTAAACATATATCACATATTAACTTTATATTATTTAGTATTATGAAATATTTGTTCTTGATATAATTTACAATCAAGTGTAGCTTCAAGTGTTTGTTGTGCTATTTTTACACGAATAATACAATATCTAACTAATATCATTAAAAATATAAATAGTGAAAAAATACAAATAGAAAATAAAATAGCAATAAAAAAATTAGACATAATAATAAATGTTAATGTAGCACCAAATATGGCTACACCAAACAAAAAACCATAAAAAAACTCCATAATTGCTAAAAAGCGTCTAGTTTCAGTTTTGTTCATGGATAATAAAATCCTTTTTAATGTTCTTCTTCTAATAAAACGGCACTAGCCAAATATACATAAGTTAAAATCATAAATACAAAAGCTTGTAAAACAGCCATAAACATTAATATTCCAAATGGCAATAAAGGAACAACCCATGGTGCGAGTTGCAACATAACAAGCAAAAACATATCATCACCCCTTATATTTCCAAATAAACGAAATGATAAGGAAATAATGCGAGATAAATGAGAAATAATTTCAACAGGGAAAAGTAAAGGAGATAAGATTTTAATAGGACCTGCAAAATGTCCAAAATATTTTCCAAAACCATTTGCCATAATACCTTCAAAATGATAATAAAAAAATACTATTAAAGCTAACACAAGGGTAAAACTAATACTTGCGGTTGGAGCTTCAAAACCCGGTATCATACCAATAACATTGCAATAAAAAACCAAAACTCCTATTGTTCCTGCTAATGGAAAATATTTTCTAGCAAGTTTCTCTCCTAAAGAATCTTTACCAATATATAACATACCTCCAATAATCCATTCATAAAAATTTTGAATACCTGTTGGGACTGCTTGAAGTTTTCTCACTGCAAACATACTAATACCAATAGTTATTATAGAGCATAAAATAGTATAAAAGATTGTAATAAATGAATGATTTGTGCTAATTAGCCCTGCAAATGTAAAGAGTCTATCTTCCATTTTTATCCTTTACTTAAATAATTAAATTTCACATGCTACCAAAAAAACTCTTAAAAAAAGCTAAAATATAGCTATTATTATATTAATTATTAGCATCTATATATTCAACATCATCTGGTGGTTGAAATATAAAAATATTACTATCTATTTTAGTATTAATTTTAACATTTTCAAGTTTAATTGTAACATAATTATCAAGATTATCATTATACATCAACATATAAGGCTTAGAATCTTTAATCACAAGAAAATACATGGTATCTCCAATCTTTGTTTGATAATAATCTTTTTTCGTTGTAGCCTCAACTTTCTTTAATATATGTATAAAATCAACATTTTCCTTTAGACTACCAATTGTAACTTGTTTTAATTCCGGTTCATATACATAAGCTTGATTTTTCTCTAAATAAACTTCTTTTTTTAATGGTTCTATATACTCCCATTTTACTTTATTATTAAATGCGTATAATTTACCCTTATATAAAACGGGTATAGCACCTCTCTCACCTTTAATCTCTTGCAAAAAATCAGCTTCTATACTTGTAGTATTACGCCAACTCTCATTTGCAAATAATATAGAAAAACTAAAACTAAACCAAACAACAAATCTTATATATTTCATTAATTTCCTTTATCTTCTTGTAGATTTAAGAATCTATATATATCTTTAGATTCTAATAATTCCATATTATATTTTATAGTTAAAATATTTTCTTGCATATTTTCATACCATTCTACAATACCAACTATTGTATTTAAAGATTCTAAGTCTTTTATATTTATAGTTTTAATTGGAATATAAATAGTTTTATATGAATGTGGATTTTTAACCATAAATAATACTAAAAATAACCATAATACTACACATACTACTAAAACTCCAAACAACAATAAATGTAAAGAAACTATTGAATTATAAGTGCTAAAAAAACCACCAATCATAGCTCCAACAAAACTACCACCAAAACCAGCAGCACTAAAATCACCTATAACACCACCACGATTTTTTGCCTTTGCATATTTACTTATCATACTTTGTAATAAAGCTTCTTGTATAGAAAATGCAATAAAAAATAATGCTATACTAATACCAAAAATGACAATATAATTAAACCAAAATGTCATACAAATATATGATATTAAAAATATAACAATACTTATTAAAAGAACTTCTTTTGATTTCCCTTTCTTTTCACTTATAATAGATGCTGGTCCTAAAGCTAAAATTCCAGCAAACATAGCTGGAATATATATAATCCAAAATTGTGTTTTTTCTATATATTCATTTAAAATAATTGGTGTTATTGTAAATGTTAAAATCATAAGTAGTTTCTCAATAAATCCACTTAAACTAATAGTAAAAATACTTTTTTTTATTAAAACTTCAGAATCTACATATATGTCATGTTGTGGATAAATATATTCAATTTTTGGAGTTGATTTTACAAAAAATATAGCTATTAAGATAGAAATAAAAGTTACTATAGCACTTAGTGTAAAAAGTGCATTTAATCCATAATGAGCACCTAATATAGAACCAAATATCATAGAAATTAAAAAACTTATAAAAATTCCAATTCCCATTAATGCCATAGCATTAGTTCTTTTTTCTTCTATCACAGAATCTGCTACTAATGCAGTTAATATACCACCAATAGCACCCATACCTTGCACACATCTACCGATAATTAAAAAATAAATAGAATCCTCAAACATACAAATGATTGTTCCAATTAAAAAAATAATTAGTCCTAAAATAAGAATAGGCTTTCTACCATATTTATCACTCCAGCGTCCAAAAAATGGCTGACAAAACATTTGAAATAAATAAGGAGCACCAATTGCTAAACCAATATTCCATATATTTGCGTGTGGCATAGTTGAAATAAGAAGCGATATAACAGGTAATACAATAAATAGACTAATAAATCTAAAAATTAAAATACTTAAAAATGGTAAAAGTTTAAATAACATTTATACGCCTTAATTTTTACAAAACCAATTTACTATAGATTCTATGCTAAATAATATTAAGAATAGAATCATCTCTTAAAATATAACAATATTATTTTATTTTTGCTTTTGTTTGTGCAAAAACTTTTTGTGTAGCTTTTACTTTATCACCTAATTCTACAATACTATACGCATAAGAAGAATCCAAAAGTTTCTTTGTTAAAAAATGATTAAGCTTATGACTCCCTGCAAATGATATATAACCACCAATAATAGGCATACCAAGTAAAGACATATCACCAATTGCATCAAGTATTTTATGTCTTACAAATTCATCTTTATATCTTAATCCATCAGAATTTAATATGCCTTTTTCATCAAGAACAATACAATTATCAAAACTACCACCTAATCCTAATCCCATAGCCCTTAATTGATTTACTTCTTGTATAAAACCAAATGTCCTTGCTTTAGCAATTTCCTCTTTATAACCTTGTGTAGTAAATTCAAATTTATAACTTTGCTCACGAATAGCTTGATGCGGAAATTTAATTGTAAAATCAAATGTAATTTTATCATTTGGCTCTAATCTAACAAACTTACCATTCTCTTCTACTTCTATAATATCATTTATAGAAATAGCTTTTTTAGGTTTATCAAGTTCTTGTATTCCAGCTTCTTCAAGCAACATACAAAAACCTATACTAGAACCATCCATAATTGGCACTTCTTCATTATCTAAAATAATCCTTATATTATCAATCCCATAAGCATTAATACTTGACAATAAATGTTCTATTGTAGAAACTTTAGCTCCATTTTTACCAATAACAGTTGCCATTGTTGTATCGATTACATTCTCAATCTTTAATGGTATGCTAATAGCCTTATCACTACGATAGAATACAATACCACTATCACTTGGTAATGGTTCTAAAATCATTTTAACAGGAACTCCCTTATGCAACCCTATACCAACAAGTTCTACACTTTTAGATATTGTTCTTTGTTTCATGCTTACTCCTATAAAACTAAAATTCACATACTTTTATACTATTGTCTTCTATGGTAATCATTTTAAGTTTTGTGCTATTTTTTACAATTTCAAGCACTTTTCCTTCCAAATCAATACCTTTTAATGAAATTCTACCCATAGAAAATTCTTTAATGATAATATAATCGCCAAAACACTCTAAAATTCCATCACATTTACCATAAATATGTAAATTTCCGTAACTTTTTATAATTGCTCCAACATTAATTGATAATAAAAATATAGCATTTGAATGTAATACTAAGTCCTCACCACTACGAATCGAACGATTAAAAACTAAACTAGATAATGGTTTATATAAAAATACATTTTTTCCAAATAATTTTAATTCTTGTAAATTTAAATCAATTTTTAAATCTTGTTTTATCTTATTATTTATATTTTCAGTAGATAAATCTTTATCATTATCTTTATTTTCATTGATTTTAGATTCTATTGTTTTCATAACTACTTGTTCAGAATCATCAAGATTAAATGAGATTTTTTTTGTAATTAAATTTTCATGTTTATTTTGTGTATTATTCATAGAATCTTTTATCTGTTGATAATTTTTAGAATTTTTAAATATGCTTTTATTATAAACTCTAAAAAAGTCAATATTTAATTCTTTTAATAATTCTTTTAATTCCATACTTATATCATTATGGAATGCTAAGCAATGATTTTTTATGAAATCTATATTATTTTTTATATAATTTATAATCTCTTCATCTGCACCTTGCTCAAACTCAAAAACTGCTAAATGTCTTTGTCTCATTTTTACCATATATTATCCAATTAATTTTAAAGATTCTGTAGAATTTATTGAAATAGTTGGTATATTAGAAATTTTATTATTTAAACCCGCTAAAACATTGCCATTTCCAAACTCTATAAATTTTTCTACGCCTAATTCTATTGCCTTTAAAACACTTTTATTATATAAAACTGGTTGAACAAGTTGTTGTGTAAGATTAATTAAGGCATCTTGTTTTGTCTTATAGAGTTTTAGTGTCGCATTTGAAATAATATCTACTTCACTATCTTTAATAATATTTTGCAATAATTCATTAAAAGGAGAAATAGAATCTAATAAAAGTGGGCAATGACTAGCAACATTCATTTTTAATAAAAGTGTTCTCCTTGCTCCTGCATTTTTTAAAGTTTCACTAATATTTTCTAAATCATGTTTTATTCCTGCAAGTACAATTTGTCCTTCAATATTATAATTAGCAGCCCAAACACTCATATTATTTTCTTGTGCCTCTTTACATATAACTTCAAGTTTATTAGCACTAAGCCCTATACATACCATCATACCAACTTCTTTTCCTTCACATGCCTTAGACATAAAATATCCTCTCTTATGAGTTAAAATAATAGAATCTTTAAAATTAGCTCCACCACTAAGACAATATGCACTAACTTCACCAAGAGAATGCCCAAAAGCAATAAATGGTTTTATATCATATTCTTGTTGCAATATATAATATGCCATTGCACTAACTAAAAATATTGAAGGTTGAGTATATTCTGTTTTATTTAATTTTTCCTCATCATCCATTAAAATATTATTCATATTAATCTTTAAAATATCACTAGCATTTTCTAAAAGTTCTCTTGCAACCTTAAAATTATTTACAAAATCCTTCCCCATACCAAGAGATTGAGATCCTTGTCCGGGAAAAATAAAAGCATACTTCATTTTAAAAACTCCAAATAAAAATAAATTAATTATAATAATAAATTATAATTATACCAAATTCATTTAGCATAATAAATATTTTTTAATTAGTTATTCACTTAATATTCATATTTAATTCACATTATTTTCATCATATATTCATTATATAATCACTTTTAATTCACAAAAAATTAGATATACTTTAATTAAATAATGTATAAAAAAATAAGGTAAAAAATGGAAGGTTATGAAATAATTGAAAAATTAAAAGAAATAATAAACAATGAAGAACACAATAAATATATAAATAAAATAATATTTGACAACCAAAATTCTACAACTAATAATTTAATTTTTATAACAGATAATATATTTATAGCAAATTGGGCTAGAAGAAATTACACAGAAAAAATAATGCAAATATTAAAAAAACACAATAATAATACAAAAATAGAATTTAAAACAAAAACACAAATAATATCAAAAAGCAATACAACTAAAAAAAAATATATTATTGAAAATAATCAAAATTTTATAAATCCCGAATATTCATTTGAAAACTTTATATTAGGAGAATGCAATAAATTTGCATATGGAGTAGCTAAAGAAGTAGCTACACAAAAAGCAAAATGGAATCCATTATTAATATATGGAAATACTGGATTAGGAAAAACTCACTTACTCAATGCAATATGTCATGAAATATATAAAAAAAATCCAAATGCAAATATAATATTTATAACAGCTGAAACAATGTTTAATGAGTATAGGTATAGAATAACAAAAAAAACAATGGATCATTTTAGAGAAAGATTTAGAAAATGTGATTATTTAATAATTGATGATGTGCAATTTTTAGCAAACACAGATAAATTTCAAGAAGAATTTTTTAATACATTTAATGAAATTATTAAAAATAATGGAAAAATAATAATGTCAAGTGATAAAGCACCAAAATTAATAGATAAATTAGAAAAAAGATTAAAATCAAGATTTGATGGTGGTATGATGGCAAAAATAGAATCTCCAGAACTTGAAACAAAAATAAATATAATAAAACAAAAATGTAGCTTAAATGGAATTAATCTTAACTTAGAAATTATAAATCTATTAGCTACAAGCATACAAGATAATATAAGAGAAATAGAAGGAATAATAATTAGTTTATATGGAAGAACATATATATATAATACTCCAATAACAATAGAAATAGTAAAAAATATAATAAAAGAAAGAGAATTGGAAAAAAATAATATAAATTTTGATGATATAATAAAAATTGTAGCAGTAGAATATAATATAAAGCCAAATGAAATAAAAACAAAAACAAGGGGTAAAAAAATTATATCAAAATCAAGAAAAATAGTAGCATATATAGCAAGAGAAGAGTTAAAAATAACTTTTCCATATATAGCATCAGAATTAAATTTAAAAGATCATAGTGCAGTAAGCAAACAAATAAAATCAATAACACAAGAAATGCAAAAAGATAATAATCTAAAAAATGAAATACAAAACTTAATATCAAAATTAAAAAAGAAATAACAAACATAAAATAAAATATATTTTGCTATAATTAAAAAATTATTTTTTGTGAATAATGTGAATATAAAATGAATAAAATTTGAAAATAAAATTCAATAAAAATACCCAATAATAAGGGTAAGAACAATGAAATAAAATAAATATTCACATTATTCAATAATACTACTATTACTAATATTTTTTAATTTAATATTAAAAACAGGAGATTAAATGAATAAAATAACAATTAAAAAGAATTTAATTGATCAAGCAATTTCTAACATGCAAAGTGCAATAAATAAAAAAAATACAATAGATATAACATCTAATATATCATTTGAAACAATAGATAATAAATTAATATTAAAAGCAACAGATCATGAAATATATATAAAAACTATGCTAAAAATAGAAACTCTACAAGGAAAAATTAAATGTGCAATTAATGGAGAATTAATAAGCAATGTAATGAAAGCATTAAATGATATTGATGAAGTAATAATAGAAGAAAAAGAAGAAACATTACTAATAAAACAAAATAATTCATCTTTATTTAAAATACCAATATTTGAAATAAATGAATTTCCTTTTAGTCAAGACTATAAAGAAATGGAAAAAATAAATATAGATAATAATTATTTATTACAATCAATAAAACAAGTAATGCATTGTTGTAATGAAAAGGAAAATTTCAATATAGCAATGCAAGGAATATTATTTGAAATAAAAGAAAATAAAATAAGTATAGTAGCTACAGATTCTAAAAGACTAGGATATACACAAAAGCAAAATAATGAAAATATAGAATCATTTAATTCTATAATACCAAAAAGAACAATAAATGAAATAATACGATTATTCAATAATGATTTTGAAATATACATAAAGAGAATGCAAGATACAGATAAATTAGAATCAATTGGTTTTATAAATGAAGATATAGAATTTTATGCTAAATTAATAAATGCTAATTTCCCTGATTTTTCAAGCATTATAACAAATAAACCAAAAGTTGATTCAATAAAAATAAAGAAAGAAAAAATATTAAAAGCAATGAATCAAATAAATACAATATGTAGTAGAATTAAAATGACTTTTGATAAAAATTTAATCACATTAGAAACTCTTGAAGGTATAAATGGCTCTAGTGCATCAATAAAAATTAATGATATAGAAAATACAAAAGAAGAAATTATATCAATAGGAATTGTAAATAAACATATATTAGAATGCGTATCAAACACAAAATATGAAGATATAGAATTTATAATAGATGATCCAAATAAACCAATTTTTGTAGTAACAAAAGATTTTGAAGAAATAATAATGCCACAAATTTTATAATAAATAAAGGATAAGAATGAATAATATAGTAAATAAAGAATATTTAGCCAATAATATTAAAGTATTAAAAGGTTTAGAAGCGGTTAGAAAAAGACCTGGTATGTATATAGGAGATACAAATATTAATGGCTTACATCATATGATATATGAAGTTGTAGATAATTCAATAGATGAAGCAATGGCAGGTTTTTGTAAAAATATAAAAATAACAATAACAGATAATGGTAGTGCTATAATAGAAGATGATGGTAGAGGAATTCCTGTAGATATACATCCAACAGAAAACTTACCAGCAGCAACAGTAGTTTTAACTGTATTGCATGCAGGTGGTAAATTTGATAAAGATACATATAAGGTATCTGGTGGGTTACATGGAGTTGGTGTATCTGTTGTAAATGCTTTATCATCAAAACTTATTATGACAATTTACAAAAACAATAAAATATATAAACAAGAATTTGAAAAGGGAATACCAATTACAGGATTAGAAATAATAGGTGATACAAAGAAACATGGAACAACTATTGAATTTTTTCCAGATTCTGAAATTATGGAAATAACAGAGTTTGATTCTAATATTTTAATTAGAAGATTCAAAGAAATGGCTTATCTAACACATAATATTACAATAAATTTTAAAGATGAAAGAGATGGAACTAATCAAACATTTCATTTTGAAGGTGGATTAAAGCAATTTATAGAAGATATAAATAAAAAAGTTTTTATTTCAAATATATTAAGTTTTGAAGCTGAAGAAAATGATACAGAAATAGAAATATCATTAGCATATAATGAAGGATATGACGAAAAATTATTAAGTTTTGTAAATAATATAAGAACACCAGATGGTGGAACACATGAAGCAGGTTTTAGAGCTGGGCTTAGTAGAGCTATACTTAACTATATAGAATCAAATGCTAATGCAAGAGAAAAAGATGTAAAGGTGTTAGGTGATGATGTAAGAGAAGGTTTAATAGCAATTATTTCTACAAAAATGATGGAGCCTCAATTTGAAGGTCAAACTAAAGGAAAATTAGGCAGTTCTTTTGTTAAAGGTATAGTGCAAAAAATAACTTATGAAAAAGTAAGTAAATTTTTTGAAGAAAATCCAAATCAAGCAAAATTAATTATGCAAAAAGTTCTTATAGCAGCAAGAGGAAGAGAAGCCGCAAAAAGAGCTAGAGATTTAACTAGAAAAGATAGTAAATTATCTGTTTCTACATTACCCGGAAAATTTGCTGATTGTCAAAGTAAAGATCCAAGTATTTCAGAAATATATCTTGTAGAAGGAGATTCTGCTGGTGGTTCTGCAAAACAAGGTAGAGATAGAAAATTTCAAGCAATTTTACCTCTTAAAGGAAAAATATTAAATGTCGAAAAATCTCGTCTTGACACTATACTTAAGAGCGAGGAAATTAAAAATATGATTACTGCTTTTGGTTGTGGTATAGGTGAGGAATTTAGTTTAGAAAAATTAAGATATCATAAAATAATTATAATGACTGATGCAGATGTAGATGGTAGTCATATACAAACTCTTCTTATGACCTTCTTTTATAGATATTTTAAACCATTAGTTCAAGAAGGTTATATTTATATAGCTCAACCACCATTATATAAATATAAAAAAGGTAAAAAAGAAGTATATTTAAAAGATGATAAAGCATTAAGTGATTTTTTAATTGAAAATGGTATTGAAAACTTTAGTTTCAAAGGTATTGGTAATAATGAATTACTTCAAATATTGAAAATTATAGCTCATTATAGACTTCTAATTAATGAATTAGAGAGAAGATACCCCATTCAATATGTATTAAGATTTTTAATTGAAAATGATTTAGATACACATAATTTTGAAATATTAAGTATTTCTATTGAAAATTATTTAATAGAGAAGAAATATAATATTCTTAAGAAACAAATAGATAATTTAAGCATAGTATTAAATGTGCAAACTCCTTTAGGTATTATAGAAACAAAAATTACAAGAAATTTATTTCATGATAATAGTTTTAAGGAGTGTAAAAAAATATTTAAAAAAATACAAGAAAGAGAATTAGAATTTTTAGAAGGAAAAGATATTATTGCTAGTTTAGAGAATATAGAGGAAACAACAAAAAAAGGTGCAGAAATAAGTAGATATAAAGGTTTAGGGGAAATGAATAAGGAAGAACTATGGGAAACTACTATGTCACCACAAAATAGAACATTAATACAAGTAAAAATAGAAAATGATGAACAAGCAGATGAAATGTTTAATATTTTTATGGGAGATGAAGTAGAACCACGAAGACAATATATACAAAAACATGCTAGAGATGTAAGAAATTTAGATATTTAATAGTATTTTAAATGTATTTTAAAGCATTTAGTTTAATTGAAACACTTTTTTGTTTAATTATAATATCTTTACTATCTATTTTTATGATAAAGCCATATTCAATGGAATCAATAGCAACAAGACAAGCAAGTTTTCATATACAAATGATTCAAAAAAATATAAATGATATTACATATAAAGCTTTTTTAAATAAACAAATAGTTGATTTATATTTATTGCGAAAAATATTAGAAAATTCACAAACAAATAATAAATATTTTACTTTAACTTTACAACAACAAGATTATATATTAAAAATAGGCAAGAAAAAATTAAAGCTTTCAATTAAAAAGAATATAAATAATAGTTATATCATTACTTGTAATCCTATATATTCATTGTGTAGAAAATTATATCATAGAAAAAATAAAAAATAAAAAACATTTTTAATTATATTTATTGAAATTTTTTTGCTAAAATTATAGTTTAAAAATAAAAGTAGGGGAATTATTTGTCTAATACAGCAAAATCTATAATATTTCTTGAAAAAAAAATTAATTATACTTTTAAAAATAAAAAATTATTAAAAGAAGCATTAACTCATAAATCTTTTAAGCAACCATATAATAATGAAAGATTGGAATTTTTAGGTGATGCAGTTCTTGATTTGATTGTTGCAGAATTTTTATATAAAGAATTTTTACAAAAAAAAGAAGGTGCTTTATCCAAAATGCGTGCATCTCTTGTAAATGAAAACTCTTTTTATAAAATTGCTAAATCTATAAATTTAGGTGATTATCTTAGTTTATCTGTTTCTGAAGATAATAATGGGGGTAGATTAAAGGCTAGTATATTAAGTGATGCTTTTGAGGCTATTATGGCTGTCATATATCTTGAATCTGGTTTAGAAGAAGTAAAGAATGTGTTTTTTCCTATAATGAAAAAAGAATTTAAAATCAATGAGGATGAATTACCAAAAGATTATAAATCAACATTACAAGAATATACACAAGAAGAGTTTGGTTGCACTCCTATTTATGAATTAATAGCTCAAGAAGGTCCAGATCATAATAAACAATTTATTATGCAGGTAAAAATTGCTAATAATATTTATGCAAGTGCTAAAGGTGCTAGTAAAAAGGCTTCTCAACAAGAAGCAGCTAGGCTTACATTGGATATGTTAAAAAATAGGTAAAATACAATAAATTTTATTATTAAAATGCTAATATTAAAAACTATTTGTATTTTTTTTAAGGTATAAATTTTGCTTTATTTTTGTTTGTGATTATAAATCACAATTAAATCATTAGGAGAGATTATGAAAAAGTTTTTAATGTTAGGACTTTTAAGCATATCTTTAGCACAAGCAAAGGTATTTGTAGGTGTTGATGGTGGATATGGTATGGTTGGTTATGCTGGTTCTGGTAAAGTAGATTCAAGTGTTTGGGATGGATATTATAATAACTCTTGGGATATTGATGTAAATTTTGGTTATGAAAGTTTATTTAGTAATTATCTTGGAACAAGAGCTTTTA
>JARIAP010000076.1 GCA_029257755.1 Helicobacter sp. | reverse complement strand
GACTGCTGCTAGAATAAGTTCATTTACAAATGAAATTGTTATAGATATTGATGCACCTTTTGTTTTCCGTGCTTTTTGTATTTTTTACCCATTTATTACAAAAGAGATTGAATCTTATTCAATAGAGCACAATATAGATAGTGAAACTTTAAATAAATTTAAACAACTTTGTGAGAAGTTTTCTACAAATCCGCATTCTATAAAAACTGGTGATATTTTATTTACAGATAGCAAGATTCATAATTATATTGGCAAAAAGCATAAGAATATTCAAATAGTTTTTGAATTATTGCGACATATTAGTGATATTTATAAAGGTGAAAATGAGTTTTATAAATTTCAGCTTGTAGCATTTTTTGAAGATAAAAAAACACAATCACTGCAAGTAGCGTATTCTAAACTCCATGCTTTATCTGCTGGTTATGCACCTATTAGAAGTTTAAATCTTGATGGAATTTTTGGATTGCTTCCAAATTTAGCATGGAGTGGTAATAAACCTTATGAGTTGCAGTATTTAAGAGATAATGAAATATCATTGAAAATGGAAGGTGAATTCCCAAATATTGATTTTATTGATAAATTTCCTCGTTATCTTATGCAAATTTTACCTCAAGCAGACAATATTAGAATCCTAGATTCAGCAAAGACTAGATTTGGTGCATTTTTAGGTGCAGGTTATACACAAATGCCTGGTGCAAGTTATATAAATTTCAACTCTGGCTCACTTGGGGCATGTATGAATGAAGGTAGGATAAGTTCATCTGTTATTGTTGGGGAAGGAACTGATATAGGTGGTGGTGCTAGTATATTAGGTGTGCTTAGTGGTGGGAATACAATTCCAATTAGCATTGGTAAAAATTGTTTGCTTGGTGCAAATTCTGTTACAGGTATAAGTTTGGGTGATAATTGTATAGTTGATGCTGGCATTAGCATATTAGCTGGTAGTGTTATAAAAATTGCTAAAATAGAAGCAGAAAAAATTGCTAAAATTAATACTTCATTTAAAATACAAGACAATGATTTATACAAAGGGCATATGTTAAGTGGATTAAATGGCTTACATTTTAGAATCACATCACAAGATTCACATTTAATAGCCTTTAGAAGTGCGAGGGCTATAGAATTAAATAAAGATTTACATTAAAAATTTAATGCTAAATTTGTTCTTAGAGATAAATATACTATAAACAATTTTTAGTGTATTTATTTAGATTGTAGTGAATTATATTGTAAATAACATTTTTTATATTACATAAAATAAGTAGAGTCAATGCAAACAAAAGAAACTTTTAGAAGAGATATTAAGAAAAAATTAAAGAACACTTTTTGCATATATGATAAAAAATGTTCAAATAAAATAATTTGCATGATTAAAACATATAAAAAACCAAAGTCATACAAATATTATAAAGATAATAGGCTTTTTTACATGAAACCACCATATATAAACAATATATTACTTTATAGCCCACTTATTTTTGAAGTGGATATAAAATGTATCATAAAGAAATTCATAAAATATAAAAATTATCAAGTATTTATACCAAAACTTGAAAAAACAACTTTTAACATGGTAAAATATCGATTACCTTTAATTACAAATTATTTGCATATAAAAGAACCTATAAACTGCAAAATTTATAAAAACAAAATAATAGATATTGCTATTGTCCCGGTTTTGGGCATAGATAAAAATATGAAAAGAATAGGATTTGGTAAAGGCATGTATGATAAATTTTATAAAACACTAAAAGTTAAACCTTATAGTATTTTTGTTAGTAGATTAAGTAATATTTCAAAATATTCTCTTTGTGATTGTTATGATATAAAGGGGGATATATATGTGAGTGCATATAAATGATAGATGTTATATTATTGTATTGTGTTGCGACTGCATGTTGCATATCATTAATTACTTTTTTTATTACGCGTAAATTTTCATATTCAAAGAATCTTATAAGCATAGAACAAAATAATTCAAAAATTAAGGCTTTAGAAGTAGAAATAGAACAATTATTGCATAATAAACATGTAAAAATGAGAGAAAAAGAAGTTGAATTTGAACAAAATTTAGTTAATCGTAAAAATGAATTAGAAAGTCAATATAATAAGCAATTTCATAGTCTTGAAGACAAGAAATATGAATTAGAAAAAAAGCTTGAAAAAGCATTGCATGAAACAGAAGAAAACACGCGTATAACAGAAGAAACAAAAAAAGAGATTCTAAGGCAAAAAGAAGAACAAACAAAAGTTCTACAACAATGCAATGAGGCTAAAAGTAAATTAATTGATATACTTGAAAATTATACTTCACTTACTCAAGAGGAAGCTAAAAATATATTAATGAAATATCTTGATGAAGAATTAGCTCAACATAAAGCAAATCTAATCCGCAAACGCGAAGCAGAAGCAAAAGAAGATGCAAGAAGAAGGGCTAACTACATTATAGCACAAGCCACAACTAGATTTGCAGGTGAGTTTGCTAGTGAAAAATTGATAAATGTAGTAACTTTACCAAATGATGAAATGAAGGGGAAAATTATTGGTAAAGAAGGTAGAAATATAAGAACCCTTGAGACAATTAGCGGTGTTAATGTAATCATTGAAGATACACCAAATGAAATTATATTAAGTTCTTTTAATTTATATCGTAGGGCAATTGCAACAAAAACACTTGAAATACTTGTAGAAGATGGACGAATACAACCAAGTAGAATAGAAGAGGTATATGAAAAAGTTAAGGCACAAATGGAAGAGCAAATATATCAAGAAGGAGATAGAGTGGTATTAGAGCTTGGTATTGGTTATGTTCATCCAGAACTTAAAAAGCTTATTGGAAAATTAAAATATCGTGCAAGCTTTGGGCAAAATGCTTTAGGACATTCTTTAGAGGTAGCACAACTTGCAGGAATTATAGCGGTAGAATTAGGGGGTGATGAAAAATTAGCAAGAAGAGCGGGATTATTGCATGATATAGGAAAAGCATTGACAGATGAAAATGGCGGAAATCATGTAGATTTAGGAGCAGAAGTTTGCTTGAGATATAAAGAGCATCCAGTTGTGATTAATGCAATAAAAGCACATCATGGAAATGAAGAATCACAAAGTATAGAGTGCAGTGCAGTTTGCACTTCTGATGCATTAAGTGCAGCAAGACCTGGTGCAAGGAAGGAATCTTTAGAAAGTTATATAAAACGGTTTGGTGATTTAGAAAAAATTGCTATGGAAAAGTTTGGAGTTAAACAAGCTTATGCTATTCATGCGGGTAGAGAGGTGCGTGTAATTGTAAGAGCAGATTTATTAAACGATTCTCAAAGTATTGTATTAGCTAGAGAAATTGCAAATGATGTAAAACAAAAACTTCAATATCCCGGTGAAATAAAAGTAAATGTAATAAGAGAAACAAGAGCGGTTGAATTTGCTTAATTTATTGTTCTAATATGTAGTTATTTTATGTTGCATAAAATAGAACTATTGAAAATACACTAAAAAATTTGGCACTATATTTTAAAATAATCTAGCATAAATAACTATATAAAATAAATTGGTTTAAACATTAAGAATTTTATAAAAATTAAATATTAATGTATAAATTTCATGCAATATTTTATCAATGAATATTAATTTATGAATTTATCACCTATTATATATTGTGTAATAAAATATGAAATTATAAAGTCATTTTTTGTTTATAAACACATTATAAATTAAGTTAAAATCAATATAATTCTATATACAGATAACAATAAATTATTTTAAAAGGTCCTTAATGCAACAAAACAAAAAAGTAGGTGTTGTTATACCAATATATAATGTAGCACCATATTTAAGAGAATGTCTTGATTCTGTTATTAATCAAACATATAGCAATCTTGAAATAA
>JARIAP010000075.1 GCA_029257755.1 Helicobacter sp. | reverse complement strand
CACAAATGCAAGAAATGTTAGCACATATACTCTATCTTCCAAAAATGCGTGTTAATATAAAAGCAAGCACAGCAGAAGGCTTAGGATTTATTGGGAGAAAAGAAGGCGTTTTAGCCCAAAGTGTTGTTCAGCTTAAAGCTAGAAAGTTAGATTAATTTTAAGAAAGGATATTTATGAATGTTTTAATTATTGAAAGTGAAACCTACTTAGCACAAAGCATAGCAAATAAATTAGCAGATAGTGGGCATACATCTTTTATAACCTCATCATTAGAAGAGGCAATCAACAAATATGGGTATGATATTATTTTGCTTTCAACTGGTGTTGGAAACTATAAAAATGTAATTGAAAAACATAAAGATTCTATAGTAATACTTATGGTATCTTATGTTAGTGATGACACAGTTTCAAAACCACTTAGAATGGGAGCAAAAGATTATATTATAAAGCCTTTTATAATGGATGAATTAGTAAGAAAAATTGATCATTATAAAGGATTTAAGGAATTAACAGAAGATATTAAATTTTTCAAAAATTATTTTACTTTTATACAAAATGAGCTACAAACACCAACTCTACCACAATATAATCCCCCAATTCTCATTAAAGCAAGCTCACAAAGAAGTGCGGATATTTATGCCATGAAATATGCAATAGAGAGGGGGCTTAGATTTGAATTCTTAAGTCTTAAAAACATTATATGGAATGAATACGAATTTAGTAAAAATAAAGTTTATTATATAACAAATTGTGAGAACTTAAAGAAACAAGATAAAAAAGATTTTCTTGATAAAATGGCAAATTATCGTCTTATTATATCTATGATTTCAGATGACAGCATATATTTTCCACATATTGTAGATATTACAAATATGGCAAATAGCTTAGAAATTGGCAGTGAAATTCTTTCTATTAGAGAATATGAAAGAATTGTTATTACAAAATTTGAAGGACGATATCCTGATGTAGAATTAGCTAAAAAACTTGGCATGAGTAGAAAAAGCTTATGGGAAAAAAGGAAAAAATATGGGATTTCAAGGAAAAAATAAGCAATTATATATAGATAAAGAAGCAATATCTGTTTTAAACCTAGCACAAGAAGGTTTATTATATCCTGCAAAAAAACTTATGAATGAAGTTGAAATGAATGAAGTTAATCAAAATGGTATGTATAAAGGACAAAGTTATCCTTGTCCATTTTTACTTAGTCCTAGCGGCAAAAGAAATAAGGAAGTTTTACAAAATGCAAAAAAAGGTGAAACTTTAGAATTTATAACAGATGGAAAAAAATCTGGTAGCATTATTGTAGATTCTGTATTTAAGGTTGATAAACAAGAAAGAATAAAAAAAATCATGGGTGGCGATTTTGCCTCAAAGCGTATAAAAGAAATTGAAAATAGAATTGGCGAACTCTGTATAAATGGTAGTTATGTCTTAGAAGAGAACGAAATAATAACACATAAAAATAGATTGGCAAAAAAAATATCAACATTAAATGCTAAAAATATAACTGGTATAGTTATGAGTGTTAGCCCACTTCACAGAATCCATGAAAAAATTATTAGAGATGCTTTAGAATATTCTGATTTGCTTGTAATATTCTTATTGAAATCTCACAATAATGATTCAATAGAATATTCTTTGCGTTTAAAATGTGTAGAATTTATGATAGATAATTATTTACTAAAAGAAAGAGTATTAATAATACCCCACGATGATACATATTTATATGCGGGGCAAAACCGCATGATTATGAATGCTATTGTAGCACAAAATTTTGGTTGCAATAGATTGCTTGTTGGAGAGAACAATAAGGGGTTATCTGTATATTATTTAGATAATGAAGTGCATTCTATTTTTGATTCTCTTAGTGGATTAAATATAAGAGTAAAAATATTGCCAGAATATGTATATTGTGATGTATGCAAAACTTTAGTTTCAATCCATACTTGCCCACACGGACACCATCATCATATTAATTACAATGCAGAATCGTTTATTGAATTTTTTAGATTAGGACTTTTACCACCAGCTATGCTAGTAAGAAAACAAATATCTGCTATATTGCTATCATCTTTGTTTCCACATAGATTTAGAAATTTAGATAGACTATATTATGATATTTTACCATCACATGGTATTATACAAAATAGCGGTGAAGAAGAATTTTATCTAAAACTTATGCAGTTGTATCAAACTACTTCCCTAAACTAACATGATAAGTAATTGTTATAATTAGCAATAACAAAATAAATCAATAAAGGATTGAAATATGTCTTTTTGGAATCTATATTTACTGCATAAAGTATATCCGTTATGGTTAAGAAAAGTCATAGCTAATATTATAGGTTTTTTGATTATATATCCATTTGTATTATATAATTCAGAAACAGCATTAATGCTTAGCATATTTCTATCTGTATTTATATATAGAAAACTACAAAATAAGGATTATATCAATGATTCTGTAAAAAATAGTAGCGATCTTGTTATTTATCAATTACTTGCTAGTCTATTTTGTGCTTGTATATTTATATTTAATACATGGAAAATTTATGTAATCCAAGTTTTTATTGCTTGTATATTTTTAAGAATATATGACTTTTATAAACCAAGTTTAATAGGAAGATTCTATAAAATTAAAGATAATATTGAACTATGGCATACACTTTCTAGTATATTGCATGGTGTATTAAGTGGTATAAGTGTTATGATAGTGCATACCATATTCAATAAGTTTGCTATATATTGTCCTATAAATTTAAATATTTAACACCAACATATAAAGATATTAACATAAAACAACAATTTATTTGTTGCAAGAAATTAAATCGCCTTCATAGCCAAAATCACATGCTTTAGAATAATATTTTTGTGAAGTTTTAAAATCCCCTTCAAGACCATATAGCCTACCATTTGATATACATGCCTCATTTGCAATCTTATTTTTATCACTAGATTCTAATGGACATGCTAAAGAATAAAACCCTTTTGCATCAAATATACTTTTTGATACCCCAAGTCCATACTCATACATTTTTCCTAATCCCAAATAAGAGTTTGGGGTATTTGAAAGTTTATATATACTTTGTGCTATATTATAATCTTGTTTTACCAATAAACCTTGCTTATACATTTGAGCCAAATAATAATAATCGCTTGGAATTTTATATTTATATATAAATTTATATATATTTATAACATTATTATAGTCTTTATCATAAAAATATGCTTTAGCAAGTAATTCTAATATTTGTTTAGAATTTTTATCTTTATATTTATTTAATGCATCTATTGCCTTTTTGTATTGTTCTTGATTTATTGCATATTGTGCAAAGTCAATACATACTGATCTTACATCTACTTCATCTTTTAAATTTAAACACATAGCTTCTTTAAGCAAAACATCATTTGAATCTTGCTGTAATTTGCTATTGTATATATTTAAACATGCTTGTTTTATATTTCCCTTACATGCTTTAGAATAAAGATTATAAATTACAATTTTATTTTGTTCTCCCATAGCTAATGGTTTATTTTGTTTGTTGTCATTTAATATGCTATTTATTATCTCTTTTGTTTGTAATGTTTTTGCATATTCCTCATAAGTAGAATCATTCTGTGCAAGTTCTATAATTGAAGCAACCTCATAGCATGAATGCAAGTTTTCCATTCTACATTCTTTTGTCAAATTTGGCAGTGTTATATTTACATTACATGCAGAATTTACACCAAGATTACAAGCTATATTATAAAATTTCATGGATTTAGCATAATCTACATATGAAACATTAGTTTCATATGCTTGTTTATTGTTTGAGTGATTAGAGTAAATTTGTGCTAATTTATAATAAACTTCCCCATTTTCCTTATTTTTTAGTAAATCTTCATAAATTTTTATTGATTGTTGTGGATTAAATCTTAAAAATTTACCCTCATAATATGCTTCTGCTAATTTCATGCAACTAAGCATAGAATGATTACTTTGCTTACATGCTTTTTCATACCAATTTAATGCAAATCCCATATCTTGTTTATATGTTTCATATAACATCCCCAATCTTTCACATGCAATAGCATTTTTATTAGATATTTCACATGCAAATTGATATGCTTCAATAGCTTTGTCTAAATCTTGTTTTACAAATTCTCCATTTTCATATCCTACACCCGCATGATAGCAATAATCCCCACTAACTTTATTTTTCATGCTCCATGAACATGCCCTTTGCATAAAACTTAGCGCTTTTTCTTTGTTTCTAGGCACAATTTTATCATCTTGATATATATTTGATAATTCTACGCAAGATTCAATAATCCCACCCCTACAAACTCTTTGCAAAAGTTTAATATATTTTTTTGTATCTTTAAATGTTGGTATATAACGCATTTCATAACAACTCCTTAAATTTCCTCCATTACAAGCAAGAGCTAAAAACTCTATACGAGAATTTTGGGTATTTGCACATGCACTTATATTATTATCTTTAATACATTCCTTAACATTATTAAGTTTAAATAATACATTAGAACAAGTTTTTTCATCAAAATTACATGCCTTTTGCAATAATTTTGCAGATTTAACAAAATCACTATCATTATCTTGTTCTGTAGAGTTTGGATTTATATAAAAATCTTTAGTGTAATATAAACTTGCCTTATAGCAAGAAACCCAATCTTCATCATCATAACATTTACGCTCAATTTTACCAATATCTTTTTTTAAATCATTTATATAGAATGGATATTTATTTATTATTTGACACATTTCGCCATTCTCAAGCACACATTCTCTTGTTGCAAAATCCAACCCCAATTCAACAAGCCTTTCTGCTTTTGGTCTGTTTTGTGCAATTGCAATACCATACTCATAAAAATAATGCAACAATAAACAAGCACGGACATCTGCTTTATAACATGCAGTTTCTAAAAGAGATATTGTCTTTTCTTTATAACTTGTAGATTTTGTTTCATTTGGTGCTATACGAATTAATTTTACAATATCATCTTCATGTATATACATAGAATCTAGGTTTTGTTTATTAAATGATAATGTTAATTGAGATGGAATTTTATGATTCAATAAATCTTTTTTTATTTCTTGAAATAATTTATTGTTTTTATTTGGTTCATATATACGAGCTAAAACAAAACATGTTTGATAGTCTCTTTTACATGCACTATCCATTATGTTAAGCATTTTCATTTTATATAAATCAATATTTTTAACATCTTTTTTTGTTTCAGCCTGTTTTAATAAAGAAAAACAAGATGGTAAATAATTATTATTGCAATTCTCCACCAAAGATTGGCTATAACTATATGAATATAACCAAAAACAACACATAAACAAAAATATATGTTTCATTAAAGCTCCTTTTAGTTTAATATAGAATCAAAAATCTCATCAAGGCAAAATTCACCATGTTTTAAACATGCAATGTGAAAATATTTTTTTGCTTCTTCTTTATCCTTATTTGTTCCAATACCATTAGAATACATAATTCCAACATCACCACAAACATGTAAATCACTTTCATATTCTTCTTGATTTTCTCTGCATTGTTTTAATCTATCTTGAAAAAGTTTATTCAAAATATTTATATCGTTATCCATAAATTTAACTGCAAATTCTTGAGCTATAATACAAGCATCTTCTTTTTGTATATTGCAAATTTTTTGCAAAGATTCATAAACTTGTTGTTTTGTTTCATTGCTTGAATCCTTAACAATAGAATCTAGCAATATATCTTTAGCTTTATTACATGATGGAATATGACCCAACTCACAAGCTTGTTTATATATTGATATATCATATTCTTTTTTGCTATTTTGTGAAAAATTGCTTAGATACAAGCATGATTCTATTATATTATTTTTACAACCTATTGTAAAATATTTATATGCTTGAATCATATCTGGCAATACACCATAACCTTCATAATATGCTCTACCCAAAAGCCCACATGATACATAGTTATTTTTTAAACATTGTTGATACCAAATTAAGAAATTGCCTTGTGTTAAATATAAATGTTGATTTGACTTGAATATGTAACTATCGTCTTTATTATTTATGTTATCTGCTTTTACAAATATAGATAGTAAATTTATACAAACAAACAAGCAAAATATAACTTTAATTAAAGAATATTTAAGTAGCATAGTCTTTGTATGCACTATAAAAGTATAGCAAAGATTAATGTTGTTTGCACTCTTTTTCATTTTAATAATCCTTATTAGAAAATTTTATATATTATAACTAAAAAATTATACTTAATGCACATATAAGCACTAAGTTAAAAGATTTTATCTAAGTATAATTAAATGACTTAACTAGATTCCACACTAAAAGATTAAATCCATCTACAAGCACAAATATTAAAATCTTAAATGGCAAAGAAATCATAACAGGTGGCAACATCATCATACCCATAGCCATTAAAACAGAAGCAATAACCATGTCAATTACTAAAAATGGTAAATATAATAAAAAACCAATTTGAAATGCCGTTTTTAATTCACTAATCATAAATGAAGGCAATATAATGCTTAAAGAAACTTTATCTATAAGTTCTTTTAATTGTTCTTGATTTTCTATATTATCCATTTGTGGTGGCTCTTCATTGCGTATTTTATAAAATAAAGCTATATCGCTATGTCTTGTATTTGTTAGCATAAATTTCTTAAATGGAAATATTGCCTTATCAAACGCTTCTTCATAACCTATTTTTTCATCCATATATGGTTTAATTCCTGCATTATAAGCATCTTTTACAACAGGTTCCATAATAAAAAAAGTAAGTATCATAGCAAGACTTACTAAAACTTGAGTTGGCGGGGATTGCTGTGTTCCCAATGCTGTTCTTAAGAATCCAAGCACTATGATAATTCTTAAAAAACTTGTCATCATAAGCACAAGTGATGGTGCTAACACAAGCAGTGTAAGTAAAATAACAATATTGAGCGTTGTTACTAATTGAGTTGGTGTTTTTGGTGGATTTATACTTAAATCAACCGATGGAATCGGTACACCATTAATGTTTAATGGTTCATTTGCAGGAGCACCAATAGCATTACTTAACATGCTAACAATAAATATAAATAACAAGTATTTAAATAAACTCCGCATTTTAATGATTTAACCTTTAAAAAATTAATAATAACAATAACAAAAAATATACTAATTATAACATATTTTTGGGGTTATATTGTTTCATTACAAATCATATGATAAATGATAAAATTAAAGTTATTTTTTATTCATATTTAAAAAAACCTCAAGACATTTTGCATACAAAACCGCTTCAAATTCTATTATTTCATATTCTGCAACATCATTTAAACAAAATGGATCGTTTTTAGCAAATTCAAGAAGTTCTTTCTTATCGTCAAAATGTGCTATGATTAGTCCTCCATCCTTTGGATTACGGGGACCAGAAGCAAGCAAATTACCAGAATTATAACCTATTTTTAAATATTCTCTATGCTGAGGCAAAACTTCTTCAACCTTGCTAAATGGCTTAGTATAATTTACCTTACAAATAAACATCTTTTTCATAATTTTACTCCAAATTAAAAAGGTTTCACAACAACTAATAAAATAATTAAAATCATAAATATAGTCGGTATTTCATTAAAAATACGAAAAAACATTTCACTTTTACATTTAGATAGCAAAAGCTTCTTACGATAAAATCCACAAACAAAATGAAATATTACCAACAACAAAACAAGTGTCATTTTTGCATGTATCCAACCACCACTTTTCATAATATCGGGAACACTTAATGTAATTAGAGTGCCACTTATTAATACAGCAATCAAAGATGGATACAATATATAATAATAAAGCTTTTTTTCTTGCACTTCTACCACTTTCTTGAAGCCATCATTATCATATTGTTGCACATGATAAACGAATAGTCTTGGCAAATAAAATAAACCTGCCATCCATGTAATTATTGACACAATATGAAAAACCTTAATATAAACATAAAATAAATATAAATCTCCTAAATACACAATATACCTCTTATCTAAAATACACAAATATAATAGCTATAAATTTAATATAATTATTTTCTTATTAAAATAGCATTGCTTTAATCTTTTATGTGCGAAAGAATATCAATCATTTCGCGTACAGCACCATCACCACCCTTTGCGTGTGTTACAAAAGATGCACGAGTTTTATTAATTTTACTTGCATTAGAAGGGGCAAAACTATATCTACAAAAAGCATACATATTAATATCATTTATATCATCACCTATACATGCTACATTATCTGCTAAAAGCTTATGTTTCTTGCAAATCTCCTTTAAACATGCTAATTTATCTTCAACACCTAAATGAATTTCTTGTATCCCAATCTCCTTTGCACGATGTTTAACTATATCGCAATTTCTACCACTAATTATACTTACTATACCACCAGATTTAATCCACTCTGCCATACCCATACCATCTTTTACATTAAAACTTTTTATTTCCGATATAACACCATTTATATTAACAAATGTAATTTGACCATTTGTAAGCGTACCATCAACATCAAGGACTATCATTTTAATCATATCACTCATAAACACCCCTTTGTGCTTGGAATTTTTATATTATCATTTTTTGCAACAGCCCTTCTTAAACTAACAGCAAAGGCTTTAAATGAAGATTCTATAATATGATGCAAATTTTTACCTCTTTGCAATACTATATGAGAACTTATAGAAGCATTCATAACTAAAGCTCTAAAAAATTCTTCCACAAGCTCTACATCAAACTCTCCAACTTTTCCTATAAATCCATTCTTTGCGTTATCCATATCAAATAACAAAAAAGCACGATTGCTTATATCTATATCACAAGATACGCAAGATTCATCCATAACTACTGCACTATTTCCAAATCTTTCAATATTTTTTACAGGAAAAATACTACTTCTTAATGCTTGTCCTATTACAATGCCACAATCTTCAACGCTATGATGCATATCAACTTCTAAATCGCCTTTTATATTTATATCCATATCAATTAGTGAATGCTTACTTAAAGCTTCTAGCATATGATTAAAAAAACCTATACCAGTATTTATATTGCTTAAACCACTTCCATAAAGTCTTAAAGAAATATTTATTTGAGTTTCTTTTGTATTTCTCTCTATAAACACTATATCATTTTTAGATTCTACTTTTCTATTGTTCATATACTTCCCAAAATTATTTATATTATGATTCTAGCATATAATTTTTAATTACTATATAAAAAATCCCCATATGAAAAAGTAAATACATTTTTTAATGCTTATAGACTTCTACAATAATTATTGTTTTATTGTAATGTTAAGATAAACACAACATTATGTTTATAAAAAAGATACTATTGAATTATTCAACAAGAAACTTACGAGTTTGCTTTATCTTATATAATTGCTGTCTAGTTTCCTCTCTTTGTATTTCTAATTTATTAATAACTTGAGAAATTAATTCTTTTGCTATATCTAAATATTCAAGTATTTCTTTATCATTGATCTTATTTTCTCTTATTAAACTTTCATCAAATGGTAAAATTTGTATTAATTCTAATGTTTTACTTGTATTATTTTCTATAATTGCAATTTTTAATGAATCAATCCATTGTGCAATATTTTGTTTATCTTGCATATATACCCTTCTTAATTTTAATATCTTAATTATACTATAGTTTATGATATTGTTCTTTCATATTCAATTATAAAAGTCATTTTATTTAAATAAATTTATTTTAACCATTAAATAATTAGACGATTTATTCGTAATTTATGATTGGAGTTTTAATTATGAAAAGATACATTATAAGTATTGCTTTAGCAAATTGTATTTTTGCTGCAAGTTTATTTGCCGATACTAAAGGAAATGGCTTTTTTATTGGTATTGACTTTGGTGGTTCTATAGGAGTATTAACAAATACAGGATTTAAAATTGGTGGGAATACAACTGCTGGTGGTGTGCCAACAAAAGAAACTATGCAAATAAATGCTGGTTTTGGTATAAACTTTCGTATGGGGGGACAAAGATACTTCGATTTTGAAAATGGTATGCGTTATTATATAAATATTGGTGGTGTGATTGGAGCACCAAGTTATGCTTTTGGTGATTTAAAAGTAACCGGTATTACTGCTATTGGAGACATAAATATAGATTATTTATATGATTTTGTTAGCAAAGAAACACAAAGAGTTGGTATATACATAGGAATATCTGCAGGATACTTAAGAACTTTTTATCCCGGTGGTAGTGCATTAGCAATTCAAAATATAAATATTCCAAGTTTTAGTGGGCTTACAACAGGGATTAATTTTGGAATTAGAACTCTTGTAAGTAGGCATCATCAATTTGAATTTTCAACAAAAAGCGTATTTACCCATTCTAAAGCAACAGAAAATATTTTTGGATTTCAAGTATTCTTAGGTGCTGGTTATTCGTATTTATTTTAATAAAACAAAAAATATTTTAACTTATACTTAATATGATGATATAGTAATATTTGCATAAATTCATTATACTTTGAATTAAAACTTAAATAAAAATAACATTTATTTTAATCCTAAAAAATAATCTAAAACACATTAATTATTGCTTATTTTATATTTAGAAATAATACAACTTATATTCATTAACTAATTATATTTATAATAATATAAAAAAATAAGGGTATTTTTATGTGGATGACAAATGATATTGCAACAAGTTTTAAAACTCAATATGCAATAAACAATAAGTTTGCAGATTATAAAAGTAATAACATTGAAATTGAATTATTTAGTAGCAACTTATTTGATCAAATAGCTTTGATTAATTATAAAGATAACACAAGAAACAGAATAAAACAAGAAGTTATAACAAAAAGATTTTGTTTTATAGAAAGTGAAATGTTAGCATATATTCCATATTGTGTTAGTAATATTACACAAAAAGCACTAATATGTGGGACATTAAATGCAGAAATTGCTTATTATTTATCTTTAAATAATATAGAAGTAGATATGGTTGTAAATGACATGGAAGCGTTAAATACTTTGAGTGGTTTTTTGCCAAATTTTAAAAAAATATACAAAAACTCTAAAATTAATTTATATGAAAACTTTATAAGTTTAAAAAATAGGGATTATGATATAATAATTCACCTTGGAAATTCAACTACAAAAGAATTTGAAGCATTACAAAAAATAGCTAATAAAAATTTTATAATAATATTTGCACTTTCTAATTTATATTTAGAACCAAATATAGCATTAGATTCATTATCTAGTGCAAGTAAATTTGGAAACATATTAATGCCATTTATAATAACTTCGCTTACACCAAATTTTTACGCTTTTCTAAGCAATTGTTATCATCCTCTAGCTGATTTGCAATTACAAAAAAGTGATATGCTAGAAAATATACAATTTTATAATTCAAATATTCATACAAGTGTATTTAGGTTGCCAACAATACATAATAGACTAATTTCATCTTATGTAAAAAATTAGTTTTATTCGTTTTGCATAAAGAATATATATGTGTTTTAATTTTTTAACATTATTTCCAGAATTAATTAAACCATATTTTAATCATAGCATTATGTGTAGGGCATTAAAGAATAAATACATAGAAATTAATTGTATAAATATTAGAGATTATTCACTAGATAAAAATAAAAAAGTTGATAATACCCTTATTGGCGGTGGAGCTGGTATGCTAATAGATCCTTTTATACTTGATTGTGCATTGCAAGAGGTTATAAATTCACGCATTATTTTTCTTAGCCCATGCGGAGCTAAATTTACATATAAAGATTCTATAAGATTAAGTAAATACAATAATATAAGTTTTGTTTGTGGTAGATATGAAGGTTTTGATGAGAGAGCAATTGAAAAATATGCTACAGAAATTTTTAGCATAGGAGATTTTATTTTGACAGGTGGGGAATTAGTAGCTTTATGTATGGCCGATTCTATTACTAGACATATAGAAGGTGTTTTAGGTAATAAAAATTCATTAATTAATGAAAGTTTTGAATCTCGTCTATTGGAAGCACCAAACTTTACTAAATCTAAACAATTTGATAAAAAAAATATAAAAATTTCTCCTACTTCAGAGTATTTAAATGGAAATCATGCTAAAATAGCAAGTTTAAAACTATTAATGTCTAAAATGAAAACTAAATATTTTAGACCAGATTTATTAGATTAAATAAGTGAGGAAACTATGAAAAATAGATATATTGAAAATTTTGAAAAGGCTCAACTTGAAAATAAGGTTGTTCCACAATTTAAAGCTGGAGATACATTAAGGGTTGGTATAAAAATTAAAGAAGGCGATAAAAGTAGAGTGCAAAATTTTGAGGGTGTTTGTATTGCAATTCGTGGAAATGGTGTTGATAGAACTTTCACTATTCGTAAAATGGGTGCTAATAATATAGGCGTTGAAAAAATATTTCCACTTTATAGTGATAGCTTAGATAAAATAGAGGTTTTGCGTATAGGTCGTGTTCGTCGTGCAAAACTATATTATTTAAGAAACAGAAGAGGTAAGGCTGCAAGAATTAAAGAGTTAAGAAAAGATATTAATAAAGCTAAAAATGCTTAAAGCAAATATTCTATTAACACTAAAATCTATTATAAGTTATACCTAAAATATATTATATTCTACCATTTTTTTGCAAGTTAATAAAAAATTCTTGATGAGTTATCTTTAAGTCTTTTAAGATATTTATTAATGCCTCATAACTTGTTTCTATATCTTTTTTGCTATTAACATTTTTTTCAATATTACTTAGTTTTGCATATAATTCTTTTATTATTGGTATAGCTTTTCTATTTGGTTTTCGTCTAACAGAATAATATCCTATAATTTCTCCATTGTGATTAAAAGATGGAGTAACATTTGCATATACCCAATAATCAAAGTTTTTCTTGTTTTTATTAACAACAAATGCGTTAATTTCTTTTCCACTTTTTATTGTATCCCATAAAATTTTGAAAATAACTCTTGGCATTAAACTATGTCTAATTATATTGTGATTTGTGCCTATAAGCTCATCTTCATTATAGCCACTAAATCTAATAAAATCATTATTTGCATATGTAATAAACCCCCTTGTATCTGTCTTAGAGGTTATTAAAACATTTTCATTCAATATTAATTCATTTTCTATTATTTCTATTGACAATTAATTTTCCTTTAATTCCTTAAAATATGACAATTATATAGTAAAATGTTACCCCATAAATTTTAATTATAAGGTTACTTTTGGAAATTAATCTAAATAGTTTTTTGGCACTTTCATATAAATTCCCAAATATATCAAGCTTTAATTTTACAAATTCCATAAAACATGGATTAAAAAGTATTGGTATTCCTGTAAAAAAAATAGGATTCTCTGGCACATTAGATCCATTTGCACATGGCTCACTAATAATTGGTGTAAATTCATATACAAAACTTCTAAGTCATATAAAAAAAGACTATAAAACATATAGGGCTACTATTTTTTTGGGATTAGAAAGTGATAGTCTTGATATTGAAAATATTATTAACATACATGAAACAAAAGTATTTACAGAATCTAAAATAAAAGATGCAATAAAGCATATTAATGGAAACATTACATATAAGCCACCAAAATTTAGTGCAAAACATGTTAATGGCATACGTTCTTATAAATTAGCTAAAATACAAAAAGACTTTGAACTAAAAGAAATTACAACAAATGTTAAATATTTAAACATAATAAATTATAGTCATCCTTTTTTAACATTTGAAACTTGTATTAGTGAGGGTGGATATGTTAGAAGTATTGGTGAGATGATATGCAATAATTTAAACATAAAAGGGAGTCTTTGTTTCTTAGAAAGAACAAAAGAGGGTGAGCTTTGTTATAAATATATGCTTAATGAATCTAAAAGTATTTTAGATTCTAAGATTTTATGCAATGGTTCTAAAAATATGATTTTAGACAAAGATTTTAAGAACATTAGCATTAATGTGCCTTTTATGTATAATGGAATAATGCAAAATACAAAACTTATTTTATTAGATATTAAAAATATAATAAAATATGATACAATTAAGCTTATGAAATATGCCATTAAAGCACATAATGGTGCAAAGATTATATTAGATTCTAATATATGCAATAATATTTTCCAAAACAATATTAACAATAAACATGATAAAGAATGTATTGCAAAGGAAAACATTATTGATAAATATATTACATGTGATAATAGATATTTGCATAAAAATAAGTGCTTAAATGTTAATAATAGGTTAGATAATAAAATATTTTTAGCAGATTTTGGCACACATTTTGGAATTATCAAAATATTTCAAAATGGAAAAGTAGAATATATTTTAAACAGGATTGATAAATGTTGATTTTATCTAGAAAACAAGAAGAGAGCATTGTAATAGGAAATGATATTATATTAAAAGTTGTTAGCATTGACAAAGGAAGTGTTAAATTAGGATTTGAAGCACCTCCAAAAACTCTTATTTTACGAGCAGAGCTTACAGAGGCGGTAAAAAGTGAAAATACAAAGGCAACAGGAGATGCAGTTGGTAAAGATATTTTAGATGCTTTAGGGGCTCAATTAAAGAATAAATATTCAAAAGAAATGAATGCAAAAGATGTTTTTAAAAAAGAACGAGACAATAAGAAATAAATACCTAATTACTTAAAGGCATACAATGCTAGAATCTTTTTATATTAAAGCATATCCAAAAATAAATACAGCATTAAAAATAGGTAAAAAACTAGGCAAACTTCACACAATAGAATCAAGGTTTAATTTAGTATTAAATGATATTTACGATGAAATGCTATTTTGTTTTTATAATTCTAATGATATAAATATAAACAATATATCAAATAGCTTACAAAGTGCATACAAATTATATAAAGAAAGCAAACAACTAATAGATTCTATATATTTTTATTTATATGGTAATTTTGATTGTAATTTAGAGAGCAATTTAATATATAGTGCCTATAAAACTTTATATACATATAGTATAGAAAATAACCTACAAATAAATATAAATAGAAATGTATCATTATTTATATTTGTTAATAAAAAAATACCAGTAGGTGGAGGGCTTGGTGGTGGTAGTGTTAATGCTGCTATAACTCTTTTAATATTAAATAAGATTCTAGGTTTTAACTATAACTTAGAAATAATATTAGAATGTGCAAAGAAATTAGGCAGTGATATAACATTTTTCATAATGATGTATAATCAAAATTCAAATACAATAAATCCCTACTTTATGGAATCTATTAAATTAGAAACAAATAATATAATGGATATATTTAAAATGTATATGAAAAATAATTATATATTAGATACATTAAGATTGCCAATAACAAAAAAAAATTATACATTAAAATATACAAGTGCAAATGTTTTTGGTATAGGCGATATTATAGAGCTATTTAGTGAAAAACAAATCAATTTTTTAATACATTGCAATAAAATATCTTGCAATACAAGTAATGTATATAAGGAATTTGCAAGAATCAATAAATATGATAATAAACAAAAAATAGATTTTACTAAAACTTCAAATGAGCTTTTAACACAACATAACATAATAGAATTAAATGATTTATATATCCCTGCATGCAATTTATATAATCTTAAGGAAATTGAAAGTAGGCTTTGCAAAACATATGGAAAGGTTTATTTTAGTGGTAGTGGTTCTAGCTTTTTTAGCATAGAAAACAAAATACATTAATTTATTTTATAAATGTTGTGCTTATAAATATTATTATTCAATCACACCTCCACCAAGCACAATATCATCTTTATAAACTACTAGGGCTTGTCCCTTAGCAACACCATATACAGGCTCTTTTAGAGTGGCAATTATTTTATCATCTTTGATTAATATTTTTGCATCACTTGGTGTGCTTCTATATCTAACCTTTGCTTTATAATCACCATCATTAAAGTCTTTTGGTAATGATTTGTTGGTTGCAATTACATTAAATGTTTTTAACTCTTCTTTCTTGCCAACTATAATTTCGTTGTCTCCCGGATTAATTTTTAATACAAAATGTGGTTCATGTGCACCCTTTACGCTAAATCCTTTTCTCTTGCCTATTGTATATTGCATATATCCTTTATGCTCACCAACTATATTTCCATTGCTATCTTTTACTATGCCTATTTTATCAACATCTGTATGTTTTTTTAAAATATCTATGTAATCTGTTTCTACAAAGCAAATTTCTTGAGATTCTTTATAAGATTCTAAATCTCCTAATATAGGAAGTGCATCAAATGCTTTTGGTTTTACATCTTCTTTTAGCATATTGCCTAATGGAAATATCAATCTGTTTATAGCATCTTGTGAAATAGCATATAAAAAATAGCTTTGATCCTTTGTTTTATCAAATGCTTCTTGAATGCGTTTTATACCATTAACTTCTGATATTCTTGCATAGTGTCCAGTAGCTATATATTCACACCCATATTCTTTAGCCTTATTTAATGCCAATCCAAATTTCATCAAAGGGTTACACAAAGCACAAGGGTTTGGAGTTTCTCCTCTTTTATAAGATTCTATAAATTCATCATAAACAGCATTCTTAAACTCTTCTTGTGCATCAATAATTCTAAATTCTAGATTTAAAAACTCACACACTTTTTTGCAATTTCTTATAAAAACCTCATGTTTTTCTTCTTTATTGTGTAATTTCAAATAAATACCAAGAACTTCATAGCCTTGTTGTTTTAATAAATAAGCAGAGTATGAGCTATCCACTCCACCACTCATTAATAAAGCAACTTTTTTACTATTTTGTTTCATTTTATATAACCTTAAGTTTTAATATATTAAAAAAAGCTATATTAACATAATACTTTGAATTAATTTAAAATAATTTTTAAATAGAATATAAAATATTTTTTATTGTAACATTATTAATTAATTTTTGCTTAAAAAAGCCAATTGCCCTATACTAATACTATAATCATTGCATGGTAAT
>JARIAP010000064.1 GCA_029257755.1 Helicobacter sp. | reverse complement strand
TATATCAATATGTGTTGGACATACTTTTACGCAGCTTTGACAATTTGTGCATTCATTGTTTGGATCTTGTTTTTTTGGTGGTATTCCTATTGCACTTCCATTTGGATTATATAGTAATCCACCCCTTTTTGTATCATATATTGACATTAATGTATCATTATCAAAAAATACAGATTGCACTCTAGCATAAGGACACATATAAATACAAAATTTTTCCGCTATAAAACAAACTTCAATTGTCATGAATGATGTTACTACAAGCCAAAATCCAAGTAAAATATGGTGATTGCTAAAATCCATTGCATAAGTAAAGAAATCTTCTGGTGGGACAAAGAAAAACAAAAAATCAGCAACTGCGATTAAAGCAATACAAGCAAAAATTATAATACCTAAAATATATTTTATTTTTTTTGATAAAGTGTCTAATTTTAATGTTTCTTGCTTATTTGATATTTTTTTACGAAGTTTCAATATTTTTGTTTGTATAATATCTCTATACACAGATCTAAATATTGTTTGAGGGCATCCCCAACCACACCAAAAGCGTCCTGCCATAACAGTCATAAAAAAAATACCAACAAATAAAATCATAAGCATAAAGGGCATAACATAAAACTCTTGAATGCTATATTCAATTCCCATTAAATGCAAAACTTTATGATCAAACGAAAGCAAAAAAATATGATTTTTTGCCTCACCTATATGAATAAATGGTATTATCAAAAGAACAATCGTTAAAATTATGTATCCTATATGCCTTTTTCTACGAAAATTTAAAACATTTCCATTAGAATTTGCCTGTCTTAGGGTTGAATCTTTTTTTACAATAGCTTCCATAATTACACTTCCTTATAACTTTAGCAAATAAAAAACTAAAGATTTAGATTTAAGTATTCTAATTATACATATTTTGTTGTTAAAATTACATTAAAATGTTAAATTTTGTAACTTTATTGATTTTTTAAAGGAATGCTATGCTACATGCGGTTAATATAAGTATGCGTTATGCCACAAAAACATTATTTGAAAATATAAATATTAAATTTGATCGGGGTAAAAGATATGGATTAATTGGTGCAAATGGTGCTGGTAAATCTACATTTTTAAAAATTCTAAGTGGAGAAATAGAGGCTAGTGGCGGTGATATATCGCTTGATAGTGGTTTAAAGTTAGGAGTATTAAGTCAAAATCAATATGCTTTTGAAGATCTAAGCATAAAAGATGCAGTTTTAATGGGAAATAAAAGATTATATGATGCAATAAAGGAGAAAGAAAGTCTATATGCAAGTGCAGATTTGAGTGATAGCAAAGTAAATGAAAGATTGGGGGAGCTTGAGATAATTTGTGTTGAAGAAGATCCAATGTATGAATGTGAAGTTGTAATTGAAAAAATATTGCAAGATCTTGGCTTTTGTGTTAATACGCATAATGATTTAATGAAAACATTAACCGGTGGAGATAAATTTAAAGTTCTTCTTGCACAAGTTTTGTTTCCAAAGCCTGATGTATTATTACTTGATGAGCCTACAAACAATCTTGATTTAAATGCTATATCGTGGCTTGAAGAGAATCTAAAGAGACATGATGGAACTCTTGTTGTAATTAGTCATGATAGACATTTTTTAAATTCTGTTTGCACACATATATTAGATTTAGATTTTAAAACGCTAAGAGAATTTAGCGGTAATTATGATGATTGGTATATAGCTTCAACTCTTATTGCAAAACAACAAGAGATGGAGAGAAATAAAAAACTTAAGGAAAAAGCAGAATTAGAAGATTTTATAAGGAGATTTGGTGCAAATGCTAGTAAGGCTAGACAAGCGACTTCAAGACAAAAACAATTAGATAAATTAGATTTAGAATCTTTGCAAATATCAAGTAGAAGAGATCCTAGTATTTCTTTTAAAATAAAAAGGAATATAGGTAATGAAGTTTTAACTATTGAAAACATAAGTCATTCTTATGGTGATTTAGTAATTTTTAATAATTTTAGTTTAAATATTTTGCCCGGGGATAAAATAGCACTTATTGGTGCAAATGGTGTTGGTAAGACAACTTTATGTAAGATTTTATCGGAATCTTTAAAACAAGATAATGGCATAGTTAAGTGGGGAGCTACAATAGAAATGGGTTATTTCCCGCAAGATACAAGTGAGATTGTAACAGGTGATGAAACTCTTTATGAATGGCTTAGAGCATTTGATAAAAGTGTAGATTCTAATGAGATTAGGACTTCTTTAGGTAGAATGCTATTTAGCGGAGAAGAACAAGAAAAAAGCGTAAAAGCATTAAGCGGTGGAGAAAAACATAGAATTATGCTTGCAAAATTAATGCTTGCAAAAAATAACTTTTTATTATTAGATGAACCAACAAATCATTTAGACTTAGAAGCAATAATTGCTTTAGGTGAAGCACTATATAGTTATAATGGTGGTGTAATTTGTGTAAGTCATGATAGAGAACTAATAGGTGCATATGCAAATAGAATTATAGAAATGCAATTAAGTAAAAATGGTGTAATAATAACAGATTTTAAAGGTAGCTATGAAGAATATTTAAGTAGTAAAACTTTTAAATAAAATAATTAATATAACAAAAAAAATAATATATACTAGATTAAATTTTTTTAATTTAAATTTTAAGCAAACTTTTATTAATTGCTTATTAAGCATGAAAATCATTAATTTTAATAATTTAGATTAGTTATTATTTATTATTCAAAATTATTATTATGCAATGATAGGGCATTATTGCAAAGTGTTCCCCATGAACTAGTTGTTCCAAGCTTAACACATGCATCTAAAGCTTTTTTGCTTTTTTCCATATTTTTAAGTGCATAGTTTATTGTAGCAATTTTATAGAATCTTTGTTGTCTATCATCATTTGTTAATTTAAATTGCTTTACTTTTGTTAGCTGTTTTAGTGCTTCTGTATAGTTATCTTCATCTATTAATAAATTAATATATATAAAATTTACATAAGGACTATAATTATATTCTTTTGTCTCATCTTGTAGCGTCATAATTTTGTATGCTTCTGATTTTAGAGCAAGTTTATCTTGTTTGTGTTGTGCTTCATTTAATAAAACAAAATGTATTTGTAACATTCTTTTATCATTTGGAAACCATTTATCCATTTTTGGACTTAAATTAATTGCTTCGTGCCTCGTAGCTTCATCATTATAAAAAGCATTAAACATTCTAAAGCCAATATCATAATATTTGTGTTTTCCCATAGCAAATGCTAAATCTATAACATCCCTACCTGCTTTTAGCGCCTCTTTATTTTCTCCTAATGCAAATAATGTATTAGCTTCAAGATATAACCAACGCAATTGATTTTCACCATCTTTAATATGTTTATTTAATCCTGAAAACAATTGATGTGCTTTTTGAAATGAAGTTTGATTATATAAACATTCAAATGCATCAAGACTCTCCGAAATAGTTAGGCTAACGCTATTTGCTCTGTTTAATATTCCTGCAACACCATCACAATTATTTTCATTTAGATAACTTACTACTTGTTTGTCTATGGCTAATTGAACAATTTGGGAATTTTCTGGTAATAAAGACTGCATTTGTAATACTTCCATATATTGTTTATTATCTAAATATAGTTGTGCTTTTAATTCAATTGCTTTTTTTGCACTATCTGTGTTTGGGTAGTTTGCTATTATATAATTATATCTTGCCAATTTTGTTTTATAATCGCCAGTAATTTGAAAAAGCAATGAATCGTCTCTTTGTTTTATCTTTTCTGCTAATCTATTATTTGGATGATAATATAAAAAATCTAAATTAAACTTATGTGCAGAATCAAAGTCTTTAGCATTAGTGAAAAATTCTGATGCTT
>JARIAP010000060.1 GCA_029257755.1 Helicobacter sp. | reverse complement strand
CTTCTAACATTAAAGCCTAATTCCTTTGCTTTATCCAAAACATCTTTTGAGTTTTTTGCAGCTTCATCTGCTATTTCTTTTATACTCACTTTTGACATATTTTAATTGTCTCCTCAATTTATTCTTTTAGATTATCGACTTTATCAACAAATCTTTTTATACTTTTATATGTTTTATTCTTTTGAAAATAATCATAACATATATAAAAACTTATGCAATAAACTATAAATATAACAATTTTTCAAATATATCTTATATTTTAATATTTTATGATAAAAATTAAAACTTTAAGTTTTAGAAGTTTAAAAAACATTTTTTATATTTTGATTGTTAATATTTTTATGTTTTTGTAATTATATATTTTAAGATTTATATTGTTATTAATATAATCTTATGTGTTTGCAAGATTATATTGTAATATTTTTTATGATTAAATTAAACTTTTATTTTTTTTCATCATCTTTTTTGTCTTTTTTATCTCTTTTTTCTTTTTCTTCTTTTAAAATTGTAAAATCTTTATTTTTTCTAATAAAGTTTGTTTGTTGTGAATACAAATGAACTATGTTTGGATCTGCTAAAAGACACACAGAGCTTTGGTCTTTATCATCATAATCTACTTTACTTAATAAATCTCTTGCTATATTTAGTCTCGCTCTCTTTTTATCATTAGAATCTACAATCATCCATGGACTATATGGAGTATGTGTGCGTGAAAACATTTTTTCAAAAGCCTCTGTGTATTCATCCCATAAACCCAATGATTTTGCATCAATAGGACTTAACTTCCATACTCTTAATGGATCGCTTTTTCGTCTTTCAATTCTTCTCTTTTGTTCTTTTTGTGATACATCTAAAAAATATTTAAATATCATAGTTCCACTTGCTACAAGCATTTGTTCAAGATTGCTTACTTGATATATAAAATCTCTATATTCATCTTGTGTGCAAAACCCCATAACTTTTTCAACACCTGCACGATTATACCAGCTTCTATCAAAAAATACTATCTCTCCTCCTGATGGAAGATTGGTAATATAGCGTTTAAAATACCATTCTGTCTTTTCTTTCTCTGTTGGTTTATCTAATGCAACAACACGACAACCTCTTGGATTTAAATGTGTTGTTAAAGCACGGATTGTCCCACCTTTACCAGCTCCATCTCTTCCTTCCATGATTATAACAATTTTTTGATTTGCTTTTTTAACCCAACTTTGTAGTTTTACAAGTTCAATTTCTAGCTTACGCAATTCTTTTTCATAAAAGTCATTTTTAAACAAATTGCGATCATTGATTATTTTTTTACTATATACCTCATTAACATCTAGCGACTCTTCTGGTCTTATTACTATTTGTTTTTTGCTCATTCCATATCCTTTAAATAAAATATTGTAGAATACTCAATATTTTATTAAAAGATACTTAAATTATTATATAACAATTAAATACATGTATAAAAATTAAATTATTATAATATTGAATCTTATTTTATTGTTTTATTGATAATAAATTTTTAGGATTTATCTTTTTTATACTAAGAAATTTTCATATATTTTTTTCTTTTCTTTTTAATGCTTCTTTTTCTCTTTTTTCTATGATCTTATCTTGCATATATTTGTATTTTTCTTCATGTTTTAGAGAGTCTAAGTCTTTATATAATCTTTTATATGCTTTTACTACATTTAAGATTGCTGCTGCAATACCATAAGCTAATCCAACCCATATAAGCCAATAATAACCAAACAACTTATAAAGTCCATATCCACAACCAAATCCAATAAGAACTGCCACAATCATTGAAATTCCAAGAGATAGATCATTTGCACCTCTTGTTATTTTCTTAATTTTACTTTCATTATCTATATAATTTGAATCTATATTTTTATTATCTTGCGAATCTTGTTTTTGCATTATACATTATATCCTTACATTAAAATTAAACTCTATTGATTTTGTTATCCCACGAAATATGCAATGTATTTTATTGTCTTTCATATATAAAAATGCACCTTCTAGCATATAAGGCCAAACAAAATTATCATAATTTGGTTGTATTTGATGGCAGAAACATACAATAGCACTCAAAAATGTATCATGAGTTACAAATAGTTCCATATTATCATATTCTTTAGCAAATATATATGAAAATAATGTTTGCATACTTTCATTTAAGTTTCTCATACCACTTAATTTTTTATTACGCAAAAATTGAGATATAATCCAATATGGAGAATGATCCATAAAAAGTTTTTGTGCTTTTTCTGTATTATTGATATATGAATCTGCTAATATATTTGTAGAGGTTATTTTTAGTTCTTTGTTAGTTGATGTTTTATATCCTTTAGCAAAAAGTTCTGCTGTTTGTAAGCATCTTTTTACACTGCTTGAGTGAATATTATCAATATTTAATTTACAATGTTTTCCAAAATGTTCTGCCATAATTTCACCTTCTCTTGTTAGCAAAATGTTAAGTCCTGTATCATTTGGTGGTATATCTGCTCTTATGGAATGTCGAATAATCATCTTCGAGTTTTTTGGTGCAAGTTTTGCACTTTGTGCAAAATCCTCATATATTGTATTAATCATTTATTTCCTTTATCGTTTTTGTTCTTCAATAATTGGTCTTAATCTGTAAGTATAACCAAATGTTGTTAAAGGCACAAATTTAAATTCTGCTTTTACATATATATTATCAATTACACTTATAGAATTTCCCTGTGTTAATATAGGAGTTCTATTGCTACCAGCTTTTACACCCATACCAAAACATTTAATATCTTTGTAGATTCCAATACCAAGATTAACTATATTGTATGTGCGAAAATCATATCCTAAATCAGCCACTAAACCAAAATATCCTAAATCACCTCTAATTGATGCACTTAGATAATTTGATGAATCAACTGACTTATATGCTAATGTTATAGGATCTATACTCCATGCGGCATCATCTCTTTTTAAGTAATAAGATACACTTGCAGCATAAGCACCTTTTGTGTAACTAGCATTAACTGCTAATTCCGTGAAATTATTATAAAACCATGAATAAAAGAAGCTTAAGTTAAAAAATAGCCCATCTATTGGTGAAGTTCCAAATTTATTTTCCATAGGAATACGAAGCGGTGATATTAAATCATCAAAATTAAATGATTGAGATATTTTCCAATAAAATATTTCTGCAGCATTTCTGTTGTAAATATAATTTGCTATATTAATATCAAGCTTTTTTGTCATTTGGTATATATTGCTAAATAATTGTGGATTCCATATATTTGCACCATTTTGTATATTTGTTAATACATTGGGATCAATTTTTCCAAAACTTGTAAGAATTTGTTTATCTAATATACCATTTGTAAAAACTGCTCTATCTAATGGGGCATTAAATATAAGGGAAGTTTGCATAGAATGAAAAAAGTTTTTATATTTTTTACCAATATCACTATGTATTGATAATTTATAGTTAAGGTTTGCATAGTTTCCAACAGAATTTTGCATAGCAGTTGTATTTGTTGGTGTTATATATATTTTTGTATCTTGGGTATTTGTAGCAAATATATTACCACCAAATATATTTAACCATGCACCTATAGAAAAATACTTATTTATAAATGAAAATTGCATTCCAATTGGTATATTAATTTCATTTGATAAATATGAGTAACCTTGCTCTCTATAAGCATATTTTGATTGATAATCAATAGAATAAAGTAATTCTTTAAAAAATAAAGAACCCATATATTTGTGATATTGTATATTTGGTAAATTATGTAAAGTAGTCTTGCTGTTAGGTGTATATAGGTTTAAGTAGTATCTTAAGTTAATACCAAAATAATTATTGTTTGTTTGAGTATAAATATTTGCTCTAGAAACATATGAAGTTGTATTTAAAAAATAACGCACATCATCTAAACGCATATAATCTATATCATTCATAAATGCTAAGTCAAAATACATAGCATTATCAAGTTTTGTTTTTGCCCTAAAATATTTTTGTATTATATCTCTTTTACTATGTTTAAAATCAAATCCATATATATGTTGATTAAGTAGGTTTAATCTATTTACATAATCATCTGAATTATAAAAATATTTAAAATGTAGAATATATTTATCATTGCTACTATCAACCGCACGAAATTCAAAGTTTGCACCACCACCACGAGATGTTCTAAATTGTGGGCTAATAGTAATATCCCAAAAATTCTGCAATGCAATGAAATATGGTTGAATATAAGTAAAGCCATCTGTTCCAGAAGTTCCAAGTGTTGGGTATAAAATTCCACTTGTCCTTTTATTTTCAAGTGAAACTTTTAAGTAAGGAAAATAGAATACAGGAACATCACCTATATATATTCTTGGATTCCATAATGCAAGTGTATTTGAATCTTTATTATAAGCACCCTTACTTGAATCAATACGCCATGCTGGACTTGTGAAAGAACAACCAGATACAATGGAATCTGCAAAACGATAAATTGATTTTTGCTGACTTGCACTCTCTGCTTTAGTCCAAATACCAGTATCTGTATCTTGTATATAAAATGGTCTAATTATGCTAAAATTAGAACTTAAATAAATTGTTGCTTGTTGTGTATATACAGATAATGTATTGCCTTTATAAATACGAACATTACCAATTAATCTTGCTTGTTTGTTATTTGGATTATATGTTATTTTATCTGCAATTATATATGCTTCTTTATTTTTTAAAACTGCATTTCCACTTACAACCATAAAATTATCATAATGTTCTATATTTTCCCCTAATAATTCAAATACTTTTGTATAATCTGTATCTCTTTTTTCAATTCCTGTTTTTAAATTTTCATTTATTTCTTTTTTTTCATCATTAGATATTTTTTGTTTTGGTTTTTCTTGATCATTTTGTTTGATTGAATCGGGTGGCATAGTAGGAACTAAATTTTGCTTATTATCATCATATATAAAAGTAGCAGAATTTGTTGTATTTTTATTTATTTTGTTTGATTTTGCTTGTAAAATGTTATTTATAAGTATTGAAATAATGATTCCATATAATAATACTTTATACATAATGAGAATCTTTTATGCAACAATAACAATTGTATTGCTCATTTTATCATGAATTGTGCGATAATATCTATCAACGAATGCAAGTATAAAGCCAATATAAAGAATTGTTCCTAAAAAGCATTTAGCAATAGCTCTTTTCATACATACATGTAGTGTCGGTTTATCAAAATTATTAGAATCAACAACTCGTATTTTTAATATAATTTGCCCAAATGTTGCACCATATTTGTAGATTAATATAAAGTTATAAATTATTTGCAATCCAATACAAATACCCATGTAAAGCAATAAAATATCAAGTGCTTCTTTTGTGTTGATTCTAAGGTTTTCAAGCATAGCTGTATTGTCTGGTGTTGATGATAATTCAATTTTAGTATAATCTGCATTATATGCTTGTTTTATAGCATTTTGTGCATTTATAATGCTATTTTTTTGATTATCAGAAAAAAATATAGTTATAATTAATGTTATAAGTATAGTATCTATTATATATGCACCAATACGCGACACAATAGATGCAATCTTAATGTTTTCACGATATAAATCTGCCTCTAATCTATCCATTATTCCTTCTTATTTTAATGCTTGATGTGCTATATCTTTTCTATAATGTTTTCCATTAAATTCAATTTTTGATACAATATTGTAAGCATTATTTCTTGCTTCTTGCATTGTATCTCCAATTCCAACTGCAATTACACTTCTACCACTATTTGCATAAATCATAGAATTTTTAATTATTGTATTTGCAAACACTATGTGGCCTGTTGGTAAATCTATATCTTTAGGATTTATATCATTAAAAGTTATTTTTGCGGGATATTCTTTTGATTTAAAATTTTGTGCATAATCGCTACTTGCCATAACTACACAAATAACGCATTTATTATGAAATTCTATATTTTTTATCATTTTACCTTGTGCAAATGAATGGATTATATCAAATACAGAGGTTTTTAAAAGTGGCATTAAAACTTCACATTCAGGATCACCAAAACGCACATTATATTCAAGTAAATAAGGTTCATTATCAACAACCATAATACCCGCAAATATAACTCCTTTATATGGAGTATTAGAATCTTTTAATGCCTTAAATGTAGGTGTTAATATTCTTTGTTTAATTTTTTCTTCTAACTCTTTATTATATAAATTATGTGGTAAATTTGTGTAAGCTCCCATACCACCCGTATTTGGTCCTTTATCATTATCAAAAAGTCTTTTATGATCTTGACATGCAGGAAGAACAATATAATCATTTCCACTACTTAAAGCAAATATAGATAATTCATAACCATCTAAAAATTCTTCAATTACTACATGTCTTCCAGAATCTCCAAACAATGTTCCATCAAGCATTAAATCAAGTTGTTTTTTAGCATCTTCTTTAGAATCTAATATTAAAACACCTTTTCCACCGCATAAACCACTTGCTTTAAGAACTATAGGTAATGGCATGGATTCTATAAAATCATATCCTTCTTGTTTATTATTTAATGAAATTTCTTTATATTTTGCAGTTGGTATATTTAAGTTACTTATAAAAGATTTCATATATGCTTTAGAACCCTCTAATTTTGCATTTGAAAGGCTTGGTGCAAACACTAATATATCATTAGATTCTAAAAAATCACTTATTCCTTCCATAAGAGGTGCTTCAGGTCCAATTATAACAAGTGAAATATTGTGTTGTTTTATATTTTTTAATAATTCATCATAATTTTTATAATCAATGTGTTTAGATTCCAAATATAGGGTTGCGGCTGGATTTTGTGGGCTAAAAAAGATATTTTTTACTTTTTTATCTTTTCTTAATGCTAATGCTATGCTATATTCTCTACTGCCATTGCCAATAATTAATATATTTTGAGTGTTTAAGATTTTTTTATTTGTTTGATCGTGCAACATAGTACCTTTTATTTGTTTTTATAAATATCTATATTAATTTATGAACCCAAAAGAACGATACTCCCATTTATTGTGTAAGCCCAACAAAGCTACAACAGACAGGGTATTACGAAGTAATTAGGCGACAAATCCTAAAACGCAATGGCGTCTTTCACTATATAATAGAACAGAAACACCGACACACATACTTCAATGCAACCCAAAAAAGTATTTTAAATAGACTACCAATTTTATAAGGAGAAACACGAAACTTTCAGGCAATTGTAATTATAGCAAGTTTTAGATAAAATGTGATTATTATTTTAAAAAAAGGATTACACATGTGTATGATATATCATTTTTGTATTTTAGATAATTATGTTAGAATTGATATTGCATTGCATGAAGTTTTATACATTTCTCGCTCACAAATTATTCAACTAATAGAATCAAAATTAATAAAAGTAAATGATATTATAGTTAAAAAAAGTAGAGCATTAAAAAAAGGCGATATAATACAAATATATGCTATTAAAAAAAATAATAAACTAAATGATTGTGTAGAAATTCCAAATGATTTTCATATAGAGATAATACATGAAACAAATGACTATGTTATATTTAATAAACCAAGAGATTTAGTAGTGCATCATGCACCAAGTGTTTTTGGATTTACACTTACAGATTATCTTAAAATAAATAACTATAAACTTTCAACAATAAATGATGATTTAAGATTTGGCATTGTTCATAGACTTGATAAAGATACAAGCGGGGCTATACTTGTTGCAAAAAACAATGATAGTCATTTATTATTTGCTAATATGTTAAAAAATCGCACAATGGGTAGAGTATATATATGTATAATAAACAAACCATTAAAAGATAATATGTTTATAGAGTGTTTTATTGGTAGAAATCCAAATAATAGGCTAAAAATGGCAAAATTAGATAAAGCTAGATTTCCATATGCAAGAGATTCTAAAAGTGAATTTCGTAAAATCGCACAAAGCAAAAACAATGAATTTGAATTAATTGGTGTTAGGTTATATAGCGGGAGAACACATCAAATAAGGGTGCATTTGAGTTCTATTGATAGGTATATTTATGGTGATACCTTATATAGTCCAGAAAAATTAAAAAATAATTATAAGACAAAAATGTTGCTTCATGCAAAACTTCTTTACTTTAATGGAATGGTTTTTAGTGCAAAATTACCTAAAGATTTGCTAAAATTCTTAAAAGAAAACTTTGTAGATTATGAATATAAGTTAGAATCATGTTTAAAGAAGTGGCAAAATGAGCTTTAATATACATAATTAATAAACAAATATTTGCAATCACAATTTAATAATTTAGGAGTTTAGTAACTATGATAAAATTACAAATGCAATATTTTTATGTATTATTGTTTGTGATAATAAATTTATTTTTTACTGCATGTTCAATGCAAATTTTTAGTTTTATGGGAATCAAAGATGAAGTTGATGAAAAATTGCCTGTTATAAAAACATTTCGTGCATTGCCAGATGTAACTTCTGTTGGTTTTGAATGGAAAATTCCAGAAGATATATCATTAATTGATGGATATATAATATATAGAAAAAACAAAAAAGGAGAATTTATTAAAGTATCATTTATTAAAAATGCACATTCAACTCACTATTATGAAAATAAATTAGAGCCAAATACAGAATATTTTTATGCAATTTCATCTGTTGGAAAAGATTCTAAGGTATCTGCTAAGAGTAATATACTTAAAGTAAAAACTTCATTTATTGATCCTGTAGATTTTGTATATGCCTCAAAAGAATTAGCACAAAAAATTAAAATATTTTGGAGTCCAAGTCCAAATCCAATGGTTAAAAATTATATAATTGAAAAAAAGGATAAAAACAATAAATTCGTTAGTATAGGATATACAACAAATCGCATGTTGGTTGAATTTTTTGATGAAGGTATAGGAAATGATACAGAACATACATATAGAATTGTGTCTCAAAGTTATGATGGTGCTAAATCTGTGCCAAGTAAAGAAGTAATAGGTAAAACTCGTTCCATACCAAATATGGTTACAGATATTACCACTACCACTAATAAACACAGAGCTATTTGGATAGAATGGAAAGGAAGTGATAATAAAGATATAATAGGATATAATGTTTGGGTATCAAATAATAATGATATATATACAAAGTTAGCATTTGTTCAAAGAGAATCGTATATAGATAAGATCAATGAAGATGGGGTTATTCGTTATTATAAGGTTAGTTCTGTTGATAAATATAAACTTGAATCTAATTTACAAGAAAATGGAATTATTGGGCAAACACTAGCACCACCAACATCGCCTACAATTTCTCAAGGCTTACTTGAAAAAAATATCGCTATTATAAAATGGGATAAGATAGATGACTCTAGAGTTATAGGATATATAGTGTATAAGCAAGATGGAGGATATGGTAAAGTAAGTCGTTTTGCAGATATAAAGGATACTCAATTTATAGATAAAAACATACAAGATGGTATTAGTTATATATATTATGTTGTTAGCGTAGATAAATTAGGAATGGAATCTTTACCTAGTAAAAAAATAATGCTTTCTTTATTAGTAGAAGAAGATAAAAAAAATAATAAAGATTCTAATAAAAAATAAGGATATAATAGATGCCACATTTTATTAGCAAAAATATGTTTATGCAAACAAATATAAAGCATGACAATTTTTATATTGCAGAATATTTAGTTAATAATAAATATCCAAACCTTCAAATATTACCAATATTGTATAATAATTCCATATTTTTTATTCGTTGTATAAAAAGAGATAATGATTTTTTATACAAGATTGATAAATTAACTCGTCCAAATGATTTAAATATAATAAAAAAAGTTTTAAATTTTATTTCAAGCGGATTAGATATAATTTCACATAACTTAAATAAAGTAAATAAAAAACATACAAAAGGTATGCAAACAGGATTTTTATTAAATGAAAATGAATTAAAAAATATAAAACCAGATTTAATAGAAATAGGTTTTGGGAGTGGTAGGCATATAATAGATTTAGCAAATTCAAATACAAATAAAATAATATTGGGCTTTGAGATTCACTTTCCATCAATAAGGCAAGTATTAAATGCAATTGAATTATATGAAATTAAAAATTTATATATATGTAATTTTGATGCAAGACAGATTATTCAAACACTTGATATAAATAGTGTAGATACAATATTTTTACATTTTCCGGTTCCTTGGAATAAAGCAAAACACAGAAGAGTATTTAGTAGAGATTTCTTAGAAAATAGTTTTAGAATTTTAAAAAATAATGGTTATATTAATATAAGAAGCGATGATTTTGAATATGTGCGAGATAGTATAAATGAAGCATTAAGTGCAGACCATGCACATTTTGAGGTGCTTAAGAATAAAGACACAAAGATTATTAGTAAATATGAGCAAAGATGGACAAATTTAAAAAAAGATATTTATGAATTACATATTTTTAAACAACCATTATATGACAAACAACAATCATTATCTCAAATAGATTTTGAATTTGATATAAAACAAATAAATTTTTTAGATATTTGTAATAAAAAATGGATACATGATTCTATATTTATTAATATTGGTGATTTGTATTATTCAAAACCAAATTCTAAAAGAAATATTAGTGTCGTTCAAATTTCATTTGGGAGTTTTTATATGCCATTTAATACATTTTTAATTTTAGAAGATAATAAACTACATTATTTAAAACAACCATTAAATATAAAATCACATACTATAGCACATAAATTTTTATGTAATATTCTAAAACATGGTGATAATGCAGTAAAAAAAGGAGAATTATAAATGAATTCAATTATTAGAGCAAAGCAACTATGTTTAGGATATAAACGAACTGGAATTATAATTAAAAATGCAAATTTTACAATATACCCAAAATATTTTGTGTTTATATATTGTGCAAGTGTTAGTGGTAAAATCACACTTTTACGCTCTATTTATGGTAATTTGAGCATTCAAGCTGGTGAGCTTGATGTTTTACATTATAATATGAAAAAAATTAGTTCTCATAAATTAACATTATTGCGTAGAAAAATGGGAATTGTTTTTCAGGATTATAAACTTATAAAAGATTGGAATGTTGAAAAAAATATAGCATTGCCAATGATTATAAATAAATTTCCAAAAACAGAGACAAAAACACAAGCAGAAAAATTATTATCACATATTAATCTATTGCATAAAGCAAATAAATACCCACAAGAGTTAAGCGGTGGAGAACAACAAAGAGTAGCATTAGCAAGAGCAATTGCACATAGACCAAGATTAATATTATGTGATGAACCAACAGGAAATCTTGATGATTATTCAAGTGATATGATTTGGGGATTATTGAAATCATCAAATGAGCAATTAAATATTACAATTGTAGTTGTAACACATAGAATCCCAAAACACCTTAACCTTAAATATAGAAAAATAGAAATAAAAGAAGGTTTAATTAATGAATACGCTTAAACAACACTTATCATTGCTAATACCGCTTATTGCCATGCTTTTTAGCTTACAATGCTTACTTATTTTAGAAAGAATTGTAGCAAAACAAGAGCAATTTATAACACAAAAATATGCTATTGGGATTACAGCAAGAAAGCCAATTACATTTGAATCTGTAAGATCTAAAATTGTTGAAGCTAAGGAATTAACTAAACTTAATCCAAAAGATTCTATTGCAAAACTTACAAAAGATATTAGTGAAGCAAATCTAACAAACCTTACAAGACAATTACCATATTTTTATAGTTTGAGTCTTGAATATTTTCCTAGCACAGAAAGATTAAATGCTATTGAAGCTGTATTGAAAAAGAATACAAATATAATATCTGTTGATACATTTTCAAAAAGACATTTAGAAAATTATACTCTTTTAAGTTTTATTAAACTTAGTGTTATTACTTTTGCAATTATTTTAGCATTAATTAGTTTTATGCTTATGCTAAAACAAATAGAAATTTGGCGTTATGCAAATAAAGAAAAAATGGAAATCATGGATATTTTAGGTGCAAATATTTGGATAAGAAATAGAAGTTTATTTAAATTAGCTTTAATTGATTCTTTTATAGCAAGTTTTTTAATATCTTTGATTGTATTTTATATAGCAAGCTTACAAATTACGCTTGATACAATACAATCTCTTGGCATAGGTTTAAATATATTCCAGATACCGCTTGATTTTTTGAAATTGTTTTTAGCCGCATTTATATCATCATTTTGTTGTGTTATTTTTGTCATTTTATCAAAGGCAAGAACATGAGGCAATCTTTTTATATCTATATATTGTTTTTGTTTTTTTGGTTTTTTTATACCGCTTCAAATAATCCAGATATTAATGAAATAAATAAAAATATACAAAAAAATGAAGCACAAAAAAGCGATATTGATAAACAAAGAGCAAATTTAAATTTGAAGTTAAGCACATTAGGGCAAAATATAAGTAATAATGTAAAGAAAATAAAACAACTTGACTTAGAAATACAAAGTTTATCTAAGAATATTGAAGACAATAAGGATCAAAATAAAACACAAGAAGCAAAATTGCAAATGTTGGAAAATCAATTAGCAATACTTAATGAATCTTTAGAAATATCACAAACAGAGCTTAGCAAATTAATATTGCAATATACAACAATAGCTTATGTCCTAGACGATGAGGAAGTATTAAGTATGGATGATATTGTAGCAAGAGAGGCATTTAAGATTCTAAAAAAACAAACTATTTCAAATATAAAAAATATAGAGAAACAACAAAACATGATATTAAAACAAATAAACGATACAAATAGTAGTATAAAAGAGGTAACACAAATAATAACAACACAAGAAAATAGGCATCAAGATTTACAAACTATGATATCAAAACAAAAAATCTTAGTTGATAATATGCGAAATGAAATGCAAGTTTATAATCAAAGATTAAAAGCTATTGATATGCAAAAGAAAGAATTAGATAAATTGTTAGGGCAGTTGAATATTTTAAAGAAAAACACACAAGAAGAAATTAAAAAACGCAAAGAACAAGAGAGATTAGCAAAGCTTGAGAAAGAGAGATTAGCAAAGCTTGAGAAAGAGAGAAAGAAAAAGATTGAACAAGAGCATAAAAAGGCGGAATTAGCAAAGGCAGAAGCAGAAAGAAAAGCAAAAGAAGAAGCAGAAAAAATAGCAAAAACAGATACAAAAAAAGCAGAACAATTTTTAGGACAACAACATAAAGCAATTAAACAAAAATATGATGCGGCTATAAGCTCAAGTAATGCAACATCAGCAATTGATAGTTTTGAAGAATTAAAGAGGGTAGATAGTGTATATCAGCGACCAGAAACAGCAAAATATACAGGTAAAAAAGCTGGTTCTCCATTAGATTCATATACAATAGAACAAGCGTTTGGGGATTATATAGATCCAGCATATAAAATAAAAATATTTAACAATGGTGTTGTGTTAAAATCTAAAAAGGAAGATTCTCAAGTATATAGCATAATGGATGGTAAAGTAATTTATGCACAAGAAATGGCTGGATTAAAAAAGGTTGTAGTAATAGAACATGCAAATTCAATGCACTCTATATATTCTATGCTTGATAAAGTTGCACCAACACTTAAAAAAGGTTTTGTTATAAAACAAGGTTATGTTATAGGAAGAATAAATGATAGATTAAATCTTGAAATTGTCCAATCAGGAAAACATATTAATCCAATAGAGGTTATTTCTAAAAAATAAGTTTCTAAAATTATTAATTATTTTCAGGCATATATGCCTCTTGCTGTATTTCATATACCAATGAATAAAAAGCTCTCATAACATCAATATTGTATTGAAATATTTTTTCATTTATAACAATTACGCTTGATTCATTATAAAAATCACCTAATTCTATACTTGTATAATAAAATTTTGGTTGATTTATATTTCTATAAAAAATAACAATTTTTGGTGATATAGTTTGATTTGGGCTTAATATTGCACTTTGTAGCACTAAGTTAGCACCTTTTAGGGTTGATAACATAGACCAATATTGATATGGTTGCAATATAAAATGACTTAAACCAACATCATTTCTATAACAACCAGATATAAGTTCTTCTTTTGTGTTATATTGATATATTTGTTTGCTTGTTATAGCACATACTTCCATAAGCATTGGCTCATTTGGTAAAAATGGATTTTTTTGCCATTCAGATACAGGAGGAGGATAATATTCCCATTGATTTGGCAATTCTATACCATAATCTTGTGGAAGGGCAGGTGGCTCACTAATTATATGTGTAGAAAGGGAAAAATCAGGCGAATAAGGTTCACCTGCAAGGATATAATTTACATTTATAAAACATATAAAAACTCCGCAAACTATTAGCTTTATTTTTTTCATTTTATATTCCTTATTGCTTTGTGCTACTAATAAAATCGACTATTTATATTTTTATTTTACATGTAGTTTTATTTCAATCATTCTTATTATGTTTTTCATATTTAGTTTATCTTTAATTGTGTAAATTTCATCTATTTTTGATAAAATTTCATACTATACAATATTAAACAAAGGAATATAATGAAATTTAATCCATACCCATTTGAAAAATTAAGGGAATTATTAAGATATTGCAAATCACAACAAGAAGGAATAAATTTAAGTATAGGGGAACCCGGATTTAATGCACCAGAATCTGTTGTAAAATCGATACAAGAAAATGCAAGTTTAATTAGGTATTATCCTAGTTTGCAAAATGAATTAATTGATTCACAAATTAATTTTGTAAAACAAAGGTTTAATGTGGAATTACAACAAGAAGAATTAATACCTACATTTGGTTCAAGGGAAGTTTTGTTTAATTTTCCATATTTTATTTGCATTAATGATAAATTTATTAAAAATCAATCTCCATGTATTGCTTTTCCAAATCCATTTTACCAGATTTATGAGGGGACACAATTAGCTAATAGGGCAAATGTAATATATATGCCACTAAATGAAAATAATTTATTTAAACCAAGATTATCAAAAGAAGAATTAAATAAAGTAGATATAGTTATACTAAATTCTCCAAATAATCCAACAGGACAGATTCTAGGATTACATGAATTAGTTGAGTGGGTTAAATTATCCCTAGAATATAATTTTATATTAATAAATGATGAATGTTATAGTGAAATATACAAAGATACACCGCCACCAAGCTTACTTGAAGCATGCTTACAAGTAGGGAATAAAACTTTTAAAAATAATTTTGTAATTAATTCTATATCAAAGCGTTTATCAACACCCGGTCTTCGTAGTGGTTTTATAGCGGGAGATAAAGATATATTAAATCAATATAGAATCTTTAGGACTTATATAGGCATAAGTATGCCAAACACATTGCAAAAGGCTAGTGTAATAGCATGGCAGGAAAAAGAATATGCAGAATTTATAAGAAAAAAATTTGCAACTAATCTTGATATGGCTAAACAATTGTTTAGCAATGTAAATATATTTCCATATACATTCTACTTATGGTTAAATGTAAAAAAAGATTCTACATTAATACCAAAAAACATGTCTAGCGATACTTTCTTTACAAAAAAGCTTTATGAACAAACAGGGCATAAAGTATTACCGGGTTCATATTTAGGTAGAAATGGTAGTGGTATTGATTATGTTCGTATAGCATTAACACAAGAAAAAGAAGTAATTTATAAAGCATTACAAGATATAAAAAAATTTATAATAATTGAATGGTGATTATAAAGTTTGATTTATTATGGCTTTAATTGTCATTTATTTTAAAATAGTTATATTGATTAAGTTATTTTTAAATATTTTTATAATAAAATAAAATCTTTAAAAATAAAAGGTTATGTATGTGCGATAATAAAAAGAAAAATTATGATATTGAAGAGCAAGTAAAAATATTTAGTGAAAATAGAGAAACATATAAATTTTTTGAATCTTTTTTAAAAGCTTATATAAAAAATTTAATTGAAAACTTACATAACAATGAAGCAATAGATAAAAAATCCATTAAGATAGAATCAAGAACAAAAGAGATTCAAAGCTTTAAAGGTAAAATCAGCAGAGATGATAAAATAGATAAATATGAAAATCCTATAAAACAAGTAACAGATTTAGTAGGTTTAAAAATTATTACTATATCTTTAAAAGATAAAGAAGTTATAGATAAGTTTTTAGAAAATAATTTAAAAGATTGTATAGATAAAGATAATAGTGTGGATAAAACACATGAGATAACAACACAAAGAAAATTTGGTTATTTAGGAAATCATTTAGTTATATATTTTAAGAATCATATGCTTAAAGATATTGATAAACTAAATTTAGATTCTAAGATAAAATATGAAATAAAGAAAAATAACAATATTTTTAAAGATTTCCGTGCAGAGATACAAATAAAAACTTCTTTACAACATGTTTGGGCAGAGATAGAGCATAGGGCTAGATATAAG
>JARIAP010000032.1 GCA_029257755.1 Helicobacter sp. | reverse complement strand
ATCAATATCAACACCCGGGACTAGAGATATAGCCTCTGCTAAATCCCTAAATGGACGATTTTGTAAATCCTTTGCATTTACAACACTAATGCTTGATGGAGCTAGTAATGTGCTTTGCTCAAAACCACCTGCTGTTGTAACAACAGATTCTAATCTATGTGTGGTATGCCCTAAATTAGATTGCATAGGTTTAGAATCTGATTGTATTGTATCAATGGAATTATTTTGTGTGGTATCAGCAAAACTCATAGTAGTAAAAAATAAACTTGAAGAGAGTAATAGCTTTGTTACTTTTGTGCTATAGCTTTTTTGCTTTGCCTTTACTTTGTTGCCTATTGCTATATTTGCATATTTGCTATATAACTTTTGTTTATTAGTTAGATTAGAGATAGTTACCCCCACACCCCCTTATTTATCAATTTGTTATATTGCAATTTGTTTATATCTATAACTAAACTTTCTTTAGAATCTTTGTAATTGTTTCTTGTTAATTTTAAAAGTTCTAACTTATTATCTTTATTAACTATACTCATTTTAAAGCCTTTCACTAAATTTTGTAAAATAGATTTTACTATTATGTTTAGCATTCTATTATAAATAGGAATAATTATTAGTTTATTGATAATAAAATAGATATAATTTTATTTTATATGATTAATTTTGTAACATCACAATTGAATTAATAATGAAAAATAAACATAAAGTATTTATATTTTAAAAATATAATAATGTTTATATAAATTCTTTAACTAAAAATGGCTTATTTGCACTCATAAAATGAAATTTATTATGCAAACTCTTTAATTCATTAAATAATGTATGTGAAATATCTAAGCCTATTTTTTGTTCCTCATCTTTGCCTTTGTTATGTGCTTTTTCAAGTTTTTCTATCCATTCATTCGGGATATATACACCGGGCAATTTATCTCTTAAAAATAATGCTGTTTTATAACTAAATACAGGAAAAAAACCTAAAATTAATTTACTTTTTGTATTATATTCTCTATTTGCATAATTTATACTTGATAATAAAAATTCTGCTGCTTGTAATGAATAAACTGGTTGTGTAAAAAGGGCTTCAACTTTAGAATTACTTAATTTTTTGCAAATTCTTGATTTTATAGAATCTAAATTGTTTGAATATGAATTTATTACTTGAAAATTATATATTTCCTTTACTCCATTTTTTAATAACTTACCATTAATTGCCTTTCCATAATTAAGCTCATCAATGATATATCCAAGCTTTAAAGAATTATTTTCAAACACTCCTTTTGATTTAATGCAGTCTCCATTCTTTATAGAATCTCCTGTTAATGTGAGAAATGCTCTTAACCCAAATTCATTTATAGCTAAAATGTCCCCACATAATGCAATAGAATTTCTATCTCTCATTGAAATAGTGCAAATTACTGGCTTATTTAGTGCATTTTGAAATTTGAGTGAGCTTAAAATTGATGATGGCTTAAATCTAGCTAATGGAGAATCTGTGCAAACAAAACAATCAACTTCATTTATATCTTTTATTTTGTCTAGCATATCATAATCAAGCATACTACTCAAGTTTGGTGAAATCTCAAGACTTAAAAATGATTCATTTGAATGTAATTTTTCAATCAAAGCTTCTATCTTATCGCCATTCATAGTTAATTCTCACTTTAAGTTACACTTTATAATGTTTGTCTTATTGCTTTTACTGCTTCAACAATATTTTTAAGGCTTGGTTTTACCTCTTCCCATTTTCTTGTTTTTAAGCCACAATCTGGATTAATCCATAATTGTTCTTTTGGTAAAACTTCTAATAATGCTTTTATTTGTTCTTTTAATTCATCAACACTTGGGATTCTAGGGCTATGTATATCATATACCCCCGGTCCTACATCATGAGTATATCCAACTTGCTTAAAAACCTTTAAAAGTTCATTTCCACTTCTTGCGGTTTCTATGCTTATAACATCTGCATCAAGAGCTTCAATAGTTTTTATAATATCATTAAATTCGCTATAACACATATGTGTATGAATTTGTGTTTGTGGCAATGCTACTGCTGTAGATACTTTAAAACAATCAAGAGCCCAAGTTTCATAGGATTTTATATTTTCATCTCTTAGTGGATAGCCCTCTTTAAATGCTGCTTCATCTACTTGTATTATTTTTATAGAAGACTTTTGCAAGTCATCTATTTCATCAGCAATACATAAAGCAATTTGCTTACAAACTTCACTTCTAGGTAGATCATCTCTTACAAAACTCCAATTAAGTATTGTTACTGGACCTGTTAGCATACCTTTCATTACTTTATTAGTAAGGCTTTGTGCATAAACAATCCAATTTATAGTCATAGGATTTAATCTCTCAATATCACCAAAAATTATAGGTGGCTTAACACATCTACTACCATAGCTTTGCACCCAAGCATTTTGACTAAACGCAAAACCTTCTAATTGCTCACCAAAATATTCTACCATATCATTTCTTTCAGGCTCCCCATGCACTAATACATCAATGCCTACATCTTCTTGAAATTTTACACAATCTTTTATATATGCTTTAATGCCATCTTCATATTGAATTTTATCTATTTCATTCTTTTTATATTTTAAACGCAATGCCCTAATCTCTTGTGTTTGTGGAAAAGAACCAATTGTTGTTGTAGGCAATATAGGAAAATTAAAATTTTTTCTTTGAATCTTAATTCTTTCTTCAAATGGTATTTCTCTTTTTGTAAGAGTGTTATTTGATACCCTATCTCTTATGGCTTTGTTGTTTGTTTTGTTTGATTGTTTTCTCTTAAGATTAATATCTTTGTTATTTTGAAAATATGTATCTATTTCTACATTATTATTGCCTTTGAATATAGATTCTAATATAGAAATTTCTTTAATTTTTTCTTGTGCAAAACTCAACCATGATAGTATATTAGAATCTATTTTTGTTTCACCATCTTTACTAAAAGGAACATGTAAAAGAGAGCAAGAAGAGCTAACTACAATATGTTCTTTTGATACAAATTTAGAAATATCATTTAATAAATTTAGCTTAGATTCTAAATCCGCTATCCATATATTACGACCATCTATTACCCCCGCATATAATATCTTATTGCTTTTACCAATAGATTCTAATAATTGCTTGTTTTTCTCTCCTGCTACAAAATCTAAACCTACACCATATATATTTGTGTTTAACAATATCTCTGTAAGCTCATTGCTATGTTCAAAGAATGTGCTAACAATTGCTTTAACTCCTGTTTTACTTATTTCATTATAAATATTTTCAATATTAGATTTATCATAAACACAACATGAAGTAAATATTTTATTATTTAAGCCATATACAAAAATAGGCTCACTAAATTCTATTACAACATTAGAATCTAATGTTGATAATTGTGCTACTAAATCTAAATATGCAATTTTAAGTTTATCAAAGATTTCATGTATATCACCTTTAGCAATCTTGCTTAACTTAAATAATGTAAAAAGTCCTATTAGAGATATTTTTGGCTTATATCCTAAACTCTTTGCTTCATTATATTGTGCTTTGATATTTTCTATATTTGCCCTATAATCATCATCAATGCTTAACTCTGGCACAACATAATGATAATTTGTATTAAACCATTTTGTCATCTCACATGCAACACCACTTTTATGTCCCCTAGCCATTGCAAAATATCCTTCTAAACCATCTAAATGTTTAAATCTTGCTGGTTTTGCATTTAATGAATAAGCAATATCAAGAATATTATCATATAAACTAAAGTCATTAACACACACAAAGTCAAGTTCTTTTTGCAATTCCCAATGTTCTTTACGCAAATCTTTTGAGATAGATTCTAGATCTTTGCTACTACACTTTTCATTCCAAAAGCTTTCTAAAGCTTTTTTTAATTCTCTGTTTTTACCAATACGCGGAAATCCTAAAATATTACCCATAATATCTCCTTAATTTGTAGTTAGATAATTTATGTTTTAATTATTACATAAATTTTTAAATACAATATGTAATTTTAATTTTTAGTAAAACTTTTTACTAAAAAATTTCATTTTTATAATAAAAAGGCATAAAATATGCCTTATTTATGGGATATTTATTGTTAAGATACAAAAAGTAACAAATACAATATGTAATTTTAATTTTTAGGTATTATTAAGTTTAAACACCATTATATTTTAGATTCTAAACATTTTATGAGAGAAAAAAGCAAAACATTTGCAATAAGCAATATTAAATGCTTGTAGTTTCTTACAAATAAATTTAACAAAAAAATTAAAGGTTTTTATATTGTAAGAAGATTATTTATTATATAAGAATCTAAGGTATTAAACATGTATTGTAAGTTTTTTAATATTTTTGCATTAGTAGTGTTGTATATATGTTCAAAATATAGGCTAATACAACCTAATAAACTTTAAATTATTGCATAATAACAACCTTTAAATTAGAATCTAATAAATAATAGCAAAGTAATCAAAAAAACATTAAAGGCTATTTGCAAATAAATAATGTTTTTCTCCTAATCCATTATCACTCTCATATACTATTCTTGTTATAGGGTAAGATATATGTATATCATCTTCTTTTAAATATTTTTCAACAATTTCTTGTGCTATTATGCTTTTTAGCTTTAAAGTTCCATAAGCATAATTTTGAAACCATACAGAAATATCCATTCCATTTTCTTTAATAAAATTAAATACTCTTGGATCTACATTCAAAGCAGAATGTGCAAGGGCAAATCTATCTCTCATATGTTGCATTTGAGATCTAGTTTGCTCTGTATATAGCTTTGCATGCGTACTTGCAACCTCTAATGCAATTTTTTTAGCTTTTTCTATGTTAGAATCAAAAGTAATACATATATTGACACTATCCCATATATTTTTAAGATTCCCATAGGTGTAATTTGATACTAAATTAGTAAAAATATAATTATTTGGTATAAAAAT
>JARIAP010000028.1 GCA_029257755.1 Helicobacter sp. | reverse complement strand
TTATAAGCCCAATTTTCCCTAAAAAGAAAGCCATAACAGGCAATTCAAATATAAGTCCAAATGCAAACATTATACGAATAAAAAATGATAAATATTCATTACTTGAAATATTTGCTTCAATAATTTCATTTCCAAATGCAAGAACATATTTAATTATAAATGGAAATACAATTTCATAACAAAAAATTAACCCAAGAGCAAACATAAAGCTACCAAAAAATACAAATGGTAGAACTAATTTTTTTTCATGTTTATATAAACCCGGTGCAATAAAAAGCCATAATTGCCAAAAAACAATTGGTATAGCAATAACAAATGCACTAAAAAAACTTACTTTTATTGCTACAAATAAATATTCTGCTGGTGCTACTTGTATTAATTTTCCTTTTATACCAGAATCAAATGCTTTTTGCATGGGTAATTGAACCCATGAAAATATCTCTTGATGAAATGCAAAACATACAACAAAACAAACTACTATGCTTAATATTGATATAACCAAACGCTTGCGTAAATCTTGCAAATGTGGCTTCAATTCTTCAAACATATTTGTATCGTTTTATAGTTTTTTATTTATATTATTTATATTTTTTCTCATTATTTTCTTTTTCTGTTTGTATATTATTATCTACATTTAATTTTTTAGAATCAATATCAATTTTTTGTGGTTTGTAATCTTGAAATAAATGTTGTATATCGTTCATATCTTTTTGTATTTCTGTTACTAAATTTACATCTTTCATTTCTTTGCTAATATCTACGCTATGTTCTAATCTTTCTTTATATTCTTGTGCATCTTTTTTTAATTCTGCTAAATTTACCTCTCTATCTATCGTTTCCTTTGCATCATGTATTGTATTTTTTATTACTTTTATAATCTTAGTAACTTCAATTATTGCATTTGGTAATTTGTCTGGTCCTAATACAATAATTGCTACTATTACGATTAATATTATTTCGCCAATTCCAAAGCCAAGCAAAGAATAACTCCTTTTATTGTTCCATATCTTCTAATACACCTTTAACTTCTTTTACAGATGTTGTAGTGGTAGAAAAGAATATTTCTACTCTATTATTAGCACGACGATTTACTTCATTTGTATTTGGCACTATTGGTTGATATTGTCCAAATGAAGTATATGATAATTTTGCAGGATCAACCCCCCTTCCTATTAAATATTCCATTACATTTGCAGCTCTTGCAGCAGCTAATTCATAATTGTTTTTATACATACCTGATGGAGAATTGTCTGTATATCCCTTAATATTTATCATAACTTCTGGTGGAAGTTTAGCAATAGTTGTTGCTAATAAATCAAGCTCTGTTTTTCTATCTTGATTTATTAATTGTGCTTCACCCGGTTCAAATAATATATCAGATGGCAAACGAAGTGTAGTTCCTTGCTCTATTTGTTCTAATAATCCACCATCTTGTATAAGATTTGATAATTGAGTTATTGTAACTACAGTGGTTGGTGAATTTTGATTTGTAGATGTATTTTTTAATGTCTCTGTTGTTTCTTCTCTAACAGTTCCTGGATCTGGTGGTATAATCATTACAGGCATAGTTCTCTCGGGCATTGGTGTAGCATCAAAAATTGTAATAAATGCTTGTGTGACTGCCTTTACTCTTGAAGTATTTGAAGCGGAAATTGCATATAAAGCAATAAAAAGTGCTAACAATAATGATAAAAAGTCTGCATACGGAACAGCCCATTTTTCTCCAGCTGCACATTCTTCGCATTTACATTTCTTTGCCATAGTTTATCCTTTTTTAAACTTTCTCTCTTTTGAGAGATATTTATAAATTATTCAAATTGTGAAATCTTTGGTTCACCCGGTGGTATAAATCCTAATAATTTAGCTTCTAGGTTACGCGGATTATCGCCGTTCGCAATTCCAACAACAGCTTCAAGTATCATAACTTTTTCCATAATTATATCATGAGATTTTGCTTTTAATTTATGTCCAAAAGGACCAAAAAACGCATAAGCACTCATGATACCTGTAACCGTAGCTGTAAATGCACCTGCAATACCCGCTGCCATTGCTGCTGGATTATCAAGTAATGCTAATGCCAACATAAGACCCATAACTGCACCAACTAGACCAAATGTAGGTGATGATTCACCCATAATTATCCAAAAATGTGCTGCACCATGATAATCATGTTCTAATTGTTCTATTTGCACTTCCATATCTTCTCGAACATCTTTTGCTTCTCTACCATCAATTATCATTGACATTGATTCTCTTGTGAAATCATCTTCTAATTGTGATACTCTTGCTTCAAGAGTTAATAATCCATTTTTACGAGCTTCGGAGCTAAATTCAACCATCTGTCTTATTGTATTATTTAGATTTACCTTTGGATTCACAAATACAAGCTTTAATTCTTTAAAAGCTGCTTTTACCGCATGTGCATGACTTGAAGTCATAGCTGAAAACATAGCTGTTGGTATAACTATAAGAACAGAGCTTAGGTGAATAACATGCAGTGGGTTACCACCTTCCAATATATCACCGACTGAAATACTAACAATTGATAATACAATACCTAAAATACTTGATAAATCCATACCTATCCTCTCTATAATTTAAAATAGCTAAGCAAAACATATACCATACATTATTTTAAGCATGATAATCATTTAACTCTTTAATTCCATATTTATTGGAACAAACTCTACAACTTGCATTTTTATTAATGGATATTTTTCTAAAATTCATTGTTTTTATATCCATTGTCAATAATGTATTTGTTAATAAATCACCAATTTTTAATATATATTTTATAGCTTCACTTGCTTGTATGCAACCTATAATGCCCGGCACAACTCCAAATAAACCAGCCCTAAAAAATGAATCTAGTTCTTTTTCTGGTGGTTCATCAAAAGCACATGCAAAACATGCACTCCTTTTTGGTATGATAGTCATAGTTTGACCTCTATATTTTAATACTCCGGCATGGCTAAATGCTTTATTTGTTATTACACATGCATCATTTATTAGAAATTTACTTGTAAAATTATCGGTAGCATCAATAATAAAATCATAATTTTGTATAATTGATATAGAATTTTGTGCTGTAAGCTTCTCAAAATATGTATCAATTATTACATTTGGGTTTATATTGTTCATTTTTATTTTAGCTGATGAAATCTTTGCTTTTCCAATATCTGAAGTAGCATGTATAACTTGTCTTTGCAAGTTACTAATCTCAACTATATCATAATCCAATACACCGATTCTTCCTATGCCAACAGCAGTTAAATATAGACATACAGGAGAACCTAAACCACCAGCACCAATTACTAAAATTTTTGCTTTTGAAAGTTTTTTTTGTCCTTCTTCTCCAACATCTTCTAGCATTAAATGCCTTAAATAACGCTCTTTTAAAATTGCTTCTGTTTCCATTAATTAATACCGCCAAATATTTCTTTCATTTCAATCCCATTATATATCTATTCTATGTATTTTATCCATGATGGAATATTATTAGATTCTGCTTTTAATGAAGTATCTCTTCCATGACCTGGATGTATAGGGTAATCATATTCAATTTTAAGGAATCTTTGCAATGATTCTTTCATATCTATAGGGCTTGAATATGGAAAATCATATCTACCTATACTACGATAAAATATAAAATCTCCACTAAAAAAATGATTATCTATTTCTATTATGCTACAACCAGGTGTATGTCCGGGAAAATGCCAATATTTTACACAGATTCCATTAATATCAAGTGTTGTTACATTTTTATCATTTTCTATATATATATCTGCATTAGTTGTTGTAAGTCCTAGATTAAAACAATCTGTTTCAAGCATAAAGCCATCTTGTTTTGGACAATATATCATAGCATTTGTTTGTTTTTTTAAATTTGCACTATCCCAAATATGATCAAAATGCCCATGCGTAATTAATATTGCTTTAAGGTTTTTTGCATTCTTTAAAACCCATTGACTTGCATTATAGCCCGGGTCAATTACAAATTCAAAACCATCAAATTGCAATAAATAAGCATTTGTTAAATATTCTCCAAATGCTTTTTTTGTGATTTTCATTAATAAACCTTTATATTTAATGCTTATTTAAATTTGAAATTTTAACATAAAACTTACTTAACTTTGCATAAAAAATCAACTTATTTCATTTTTCTACGTTTATTAGCAAGTTTTGATAAATATTCACAAGCATTAGCATTTTGCAGATAACAAGCTTTTGTGTAATATTGCATTGCGTTTGCTATATCCTCATTTATATCTTGCGTTACTCCTCTTTCATATATTATACCAAGATTTAGACATGCTGCTGGATAGTCATCTCCACAGGCTTGATTAAAAAAATGTATTGCTTGTGCATAGTCTCCAGCACCTTTTGCATAATTATATCTTAATACACCAAGATTAAAACAAGCCACACTATCCCCCATGCTACAACTTCTACCATAATAATTTTGTGCTTGTGTTAGATTTGTATTATTTGGATTTTTATTATCTATATCACCACTATATATTATACCAAGATTTTGACATGCTTCTTTATTTCCAGCTTTACATGACTTTACATAAAGCTCCATTGCTCTATCTTTTTCAACTTTTTCTTGTTTTTCTTCTTTCATTTCTTTTTCTCTTTCTTCTTTTGTTGCATATTCATAGAAAGCTAAATTATTGCATGCATCATAATTTCCACCATTACATGCTTTTGTGTAAAATGTCATCATATAGCTGTAATATTGTGCTTTTTTCCTTTTTCTTTCGGAGCGAGAGAATTTTTTATTAGAATCTAATTCTTCCAATATTTTACCTTGCACTATACCAGCAGATAAACAAGCTATATAATTATTTTGTTCACATAATTTTGCAAATAATGGCAATGATTCTTCTAATTTTCCACGTCTATATAAGCTATATGCTGTATCATAATCTAATTTTTGATTATAAATATCATCATATGCTTTATTTCCATACCCATAATAGTTATAGTTAGAATTATGTGTATTTTCTTGCCACCAATAATTTTTAGCAGATGCAATATTACAATATGCAATAAAACAAAATAAAATAATAAATTGCATAGTATTTTTCATTACATAAACTCCTTAATAATTGATTTTTGTTTGAAATTATATTAATATTTCAAAATTTAATCAATTCTTTTACATAAGTATCGAGGAAACTTTGAGAAATTTTACATTTTTTTTGTTTATTGTCATATTTTTTTGTGCATGTTCCCCGTATAATACACAAATTACAGGTGAATATGATAGGCAACATTATACAAAAGTGTATAAGACTTTACAAAAAGCTACAGATAGTGATTCAAATGATTGGTTATTATGGAAGATGCAATTAGGATTTCTTACTTTTAGTTATTTTGGACCACATTTTAGTTTAGATGATTTAGAATTAGCAGAACAAAAATTTAAAATTTATGAAAGTGAGGGGATATTATCAGGTATTAGCCAAAATGTAGGTGCTACATTTAGTAATGATATGGTTATACCATATAGAGGAATGATTTTTGAGGGTGCTTTCCTAAATTTTTACAAGGCATTAGCATTTTCTAGTATTGGCAATAATGCACAAGCTAGAATTGAATTTAATAGGGCTAATGATAGGCAGCGTAGGGCAAAAGATTATTATGCAAAAGAAATACAAAGATCTCATGATAAAGTAATAGAAGAAGCAAATAAAAAAAATAAGAATGATATTTATGAAAATAGCACTACAGATTCCGAAATAAATAAAATAATACAATCAAAATATACTACAATTAAAAATTTTGCTGTATATAAAGATATTATTAATCCTATTATACCTTATGTTTCTGGTGTATTTTTCATGATTGAGAAAGATTTTTCTAAGTCTATGGATTTATTGAAAGAATCATATGGAATAAGTAATGCAGATATTATTGCAAGTGATATGCAATTGCTTGAAATAAGAAAAAAATCTAAAACTATACAACCTTTTACTTGGATTATAATAGAAGATGGAGATATGGCAAGAAAAGATGGGTTTGATGTATCAATTCCTTTTTCTATTGGAGATGGTTTTAATGCTATTAATATTGCATTACCATATATTAAAGAAGGAAAACAAACTTATGATTTATATAGAGTTAATAATATGAAAGCAGATATTGTTAGTAATGTAAGTGGTCTTTTTGTAAGTGAATTTGATAAACAACTGCCATCAATTATTGCAAGAGCAATTATTGGTGCTATATTAAAATATAGCATTACTCATTCTATAAATCAATTTGGCGGAGATTATGGATCTATTATTGGTCTGGCAACAACACTAGCTTTTAGTGCTACAACGAATTCTGACAAAAGAACTAGTATTTTTTTGCCAAATAATATATGGGCTACTAGAATACCAAACACAGATTCTAAAGTTAGCATTTTTGGAAATAATATAGCATTGCTTAATATACCTATAACAAATGATTGTAATATATTAGATAAAAGATTAGCTAGTTATAAGGAATTTTATAATATTATTAAAGCAAAACCTAAAGATTTATCTGCTAGAATCAATATATTTAAACTTTATTATGAAAGTGGCAATGAAGATAGAATTTGTGCTAAAACAGATAATATAGTTTATGTTAGAGTTCATAGGGGAACCGTTGTTCATACTATTATTAAAGGAGACTAAATGAATTTATTTTCTAGGTTTGTAACAATAAGCTTAATTGGCATTAGTATTGTTGCTTGTGGCGGTAAAGTTGAGTATGTGGATAATCAAAATTCTGTTGAATATACAAGTGTTGGTATAGATTATCATGATATAGAATCGGCTGTATATAAGAGTGTTCAAAGTTTGCTTAATAGTGAATATGTGTTAAGTTTAGAGAATAAAAAAATACTTGCAATTTCAGATGTTATAAACGATACAATGCAAGAAGTAGATGTGCGTGGATTAACTACCAAAATTGCTAGGGCTATGAGAAATAGTGGTAAATTTGAACTTACAAATGCTATTAGTGGTAGTGGAGGATCTACCGATAATATGATTTATAATTCTAGAGATTTAAGAAATAATGATGAATTTAATCAATATACTACAATTGAAAAGGGAACTCTTGTAGCACCAAATTTATCTTTGTCTGGTGTAATTGTGCAGAAAAATACAAAAGTTGGCAAGAAACAAAGAGTTGATTATTCTTTTACTCTTACACTTACAGATCTAAAAACAGGTATAGTAAAATGGGATGAAAATACACATATAATTAAAGTGGCACCAAATAGTAAAGTGTCTTGGTAAATATAATTTATATTGTTTTTTATCTATAATATTTTTAATAATTTAGTGATTAATTATGTTTAATATTGTGCTTGTTGAACCACAAATTCCACAAAATACAGGCAATATTGGTAGGCTTTGCGTTGCAACTAACTCCATATTGCATTTGATTTACCCACTTGGATTTAGTATAAGTGAAAAAGCAATTAAAAGAGCTGGACTTGATTATTGGCAACATTTAAAAGTATTTGAATGGAAAAATTTAGAATCTTTTTGGAATGTATATCCTATGGATAATAGGCATTTTTTGTTTAGCACTAAAGCTACTAGAATATGTTTTGATGCAGATTTATCTAATGGTGGATTTTTATATTTTGGTAGAGAAGATGCTGGTCTTAATAATTCTTTGCTAGATTCTAATATAAATCAAGTTTATAAATTACCTATGAAAAAAGGTGTAAGAAGTATTAATTTAGCAACAAGTGTTGGAGCTGTATTATATAATGGAGTTATGCAAAGTAAATTATATGTTGATTGGGAATAAATATATTTTAAATATAAAATTTGCAAAACTAAGTTAATATAATAAAATATAAAAAATAAGGATTAATTATGCAAACATATGATGATGATATAAAAACGCATTTGACATACTTTGAAAATCTTTTAGGTAAAGAGAATGCTAAATCTGATAAAATTTATAAATTAGCATATAGTTATGATGCAACAAGAGAAGAGAGAGAGCCTGATATTGTTTTATTTCCAAGAAATGAAGAAGATGTTAGTAAAATTCTAAAATATTGCAATGAAAATTTAATACCTATTGTCCCAAGAGGTGCTGGAAGTGGTTTTACTGGTGGAAGTATTACTGCACAAGGTGGAGTAATTTTAGCTTTAGAAAAATATATGAATAAAATTTTAGAGCTTGATGAAAAAAATTTAATAATTCGTGTGCAACCCGGAGTTATTAATAAAGATTTACAAAATTTTGTAGAATCTCATGGCTTATTTTATCCGCCTGATCCTGCAAGTGAAAATCAAAGCACAATAGGTGGAAATGTAAGTGAAAATGCTGGTGGAATGAGAGCTGCA
>JARIAP010000023.1 GCA_029257755.1 Helicobacter sp. | reverse complement strand
TAGTGTTAGCATTAGATTCGCAAGAAACTTATGATATAGCAAAAAAGTATAATATTAAAGCTGTATTAACAGATCCTAATATACCAAATGGTAGTTTGCGTGTGCTTGAAGCAAGTAGAATTTTAGGACTAAATGATAATGAAGTGATTATAAATATACAAGCTGATGAGCCATTTTTAGAAAAAAATGTAATTAATTCATTAAAAGAATGTATGAAACAAGATATTTTTATGGCTACTTGTGCTAAGGAGATTCTATATAATGAAGCACAAAATCCAAACATGGTAAAAGTAATATTAAATAATTTTCAACATGCAATATATTTTTCTAGATCTATTATACCATATCATAGAGATGTAAAAGATTTAACAAAGCAAAGCTATTTAGGGCATTTAGGATTATATGGATTTTTTAAACATAGTCTTGAAGAATTTTCTAGGTTACCTGAAACTACATTAGAAAATATAGAGAAATTAGAACAACTTCGTGCGGTATATTATAATAAAACAATAAAAGTTGCTATTGTGAAAAGTGATAGTATAGGAATTGATACAAAGCAAGATTTAGAAAATGCTAGAAAAATTTATAATTTCTAATGTATTATGCAATATTATTTTATAGCTAAATTATAATTTAATTTTGTGATTATATAAATTTTATAAATCAAATGAAGTATGAATAAAAAAATATTTAAAATTATGCTAAAATTATGCTAGAATTAAAGTTTTAAAAAATTATATATTTAAGGAAACTAATGGCAACAGTAATTAGACTAACAAGAATGGGAAGAAAAAAGAAGCCTTTTTATAGAGTTGTAGTAACAGATTCAAGAAAAAGAAGAGATGGTGGTTGGATAGAATCTATTGGGTATTATAATCCTGTAGCAAATCCAGCGGTTGTAAAAATCAATCAAGAAAGATTAGAATATTGGAAAAGTGTTGGTGCAAAAATGAGCGAAAGAGTAGATATTTTGAGTAAGTAAAATGGAGAATCTACCTGTTAAAAACTTCCTTGAAGTTTATATTAAAAAAATTGTTAAATTTCCAGATGATGTAGCTGTATTAATTAGTGATGGCAAACGCTCTGATTATACATTGTCTATTGAAGTAGCTAATGAAGATGTAGGGAAAATTATAGGTAAAGATGGAAAAATGGTAAGTGCATTAAAAAATGTTATATCTGCTTGTAAGGCGAAAGATAACATTTCTTATGAAATTATAGTAGTGCCAAAAAACAATAAACAATAATTAAATGAAAATTTTTGTATAAACTAACTTTAAATAATGATTAAACCAATAGCTTTACAAATATCACAAATGCTAAGTGTTGGAACATTTGGTAGAAGTGTTGGTCTAAAAGGCAATATTAGGGTGTCTTTATTAACAGATTTTCCTGAAATATTAAATAAAGGCTTGGTAATATATATACCATTTAATAATGTTTTATCACAACTGAATCATATTTTAGATATAAGTAATTGTATAGTGGGTAATAATAAAGCTTTCTATATAAACAATACAAAAGAAAATTATTATTTTCCAATGACTATTAAACTCTTTAATGAATCTACAAATACTATGCGACTTAATGAGATAAACAATAAAGAAGAAGCTGATTGTTTAAAAAATATGGTTTTTTACAATACTATACATGATACAAGGGAATTATGTGGATTAAAAAAAGATGAATTTTTTTATTTTGATGTTATAGGCATGGAAGTTATAGATGATGGTATTGAAATTGGGGTGGTTAAAGATATTCAAGAAATTTCAAATACTCATTATTTTGTATTAGATAAAAACTTTTTGATTCCATATATAGATAGATATGTGTTGAAAATATGTATTGAAACAAAACAAATATTAACTAAAGATGCTAAATTTTTGCGTATTGTGTAGATATATTAAATATGTAATATATAAATTAATATAATGAAGTAATGTTTCAATTAAAAATATAAATAAATTTAATATAATATTGTTTTAGATATATAAAAAGGTTTTCTATGCTTTTACAAATTGAGAATCTAAACGCATATTTTAAGTCAAACAAGCAAAACAATCTATATAATTCTATTGATACATTTCAATTAAGTAATATATCTATAAATATTAAGCATGGACAATGTTTTGGTATTGCTGGTGAAAGTGGTAGCGGTAAAAGTATGCTTATGCGTATTATTATGGGGCTTGATAAAAATGTTATAATAAATTCTGGAAATATTATATTTGACAACAATAACTTATTAATACAAAATAATAAAACTAAGGAAAAAATATATAATCAAGCTATAATACATAAATTTTTGGGCAAAGATATATCATACATACCACAAGATCCATTAAGTTCTTTAAATCCATTACATAAAGTGTATAAACAAATCGAAGAAGTTTTGATTATACATAAATTAATATTAGATTCTATGAAACGAAAAGAGCATATTATTAAAATTTGCAATAATTTAGGATTAGATGAAAATATATTATATCATTATCCTCATGAGTTAAGTGGAGGGCAAAGACAAAGGATTTCTATTGCTATTGCACTTATAGGCAATCCAAAGCTAATTATATGTGATGAACCAACTACTGCATTAGATTCTTTTTTAAGTTTTCAAATTGTAGAATTATTAAAAGATATTTCTAAAAATAATGGCATTGCCATTTTGTTTGTTACTCATGATTTAGGTATATTAAGGTATTTGTGCGATGAAAATATAATTATGCAAAATGGTAAAATAATAGAAATCTTGCGTAAAAATAATACACCTAAACATTTATACACAAGACAACTTTTTGATGCCCATTTTCTTGATAAAAGAGAATGCAACAATATTATTAAACCAATTGTTATGAAACTTTCTAATTTTAGCGTTGGTGTTAAAAAAAGTAATTTTTTTAGTAAAAAATTATATATAATTACAAAAAAAGTTAATTTAGTATTGCAAGAAGGTAAAACTTTGGGTATTATAGGAGAGAGCGGTAGCGGTAAAAGTTCATTAGCACAAGGAGTGCTTCATCTAATGGATACTAATGGAGAAGATTTTTATTTTAATAAAAAATTATCTTGTAATGGAAAAATTGATAAAACATATTTAAAATATATGAGAAAAAAAATGCAGATTGTTTTTCAAGATTCTACAACTTCTTTAAATCCGCGTTTTCGTGTTAGAGATTTGGTATCTGAAGGTTTATTGTTGCAGAAAAAAAGTAAAGATGAAATTCAAAAAGATATAGAAAATGTATTTAATTTCTTAGAATTGGAAAGAGATTTGCTTGATAGATACCCAAGTGAGTTAAGTGGAGGACAAAGGCAAAGAGTTGCAATAGCTCGTTGCATGGTATTATACCCTAGTATACTTATACTTGATGAGCCAACAAGTGCATTAGATAAATTTGTGCAAAAAAATACATTGCAGCTTTTATCTAATATGCAAAAAACCTTTAATCTTAGTTATATGTTTATTACACATGATATTAATATAGTGTCAAATATGTGTGATGATGTAGCTGTTATGTTTGAGGGAAATATTGTTGAATATGGTGCTATGGAAGAGGTTTTACATAATCCAAAACACGAATATACAAAAAAAATGATGGAAGTTTATCATCATTTTTATTCTAATTAAAGGAGATATAATGGCTAAGAACTTAGCTTTATTTGTTGATTGTGATAGGCTTGAAGTTGCATTTATGACCGTTATTTTTGACTATCTAAGAAGTAAAGACTATAATATTTGTATAAAACAAGCTTATGTTACAAAAGATAATCTTGATTCTTGGTATAATCAATTAGAAAAGAATTATTTTAAGATCTTACTTGGAGGAAATCAAGCAAATATAAACATGCGTTTAAGTGTAGATGTATCAAAATCGCTTTATTGTGGCAAATATGATAGCGTTGCAATAGCATCTAATTATCGTGAATTTGGTGTATTAGCTAGTGAAATTAGATCTAGAGGTTTAGAAGCTATTTGCTTTTATCAATATTCTAAAGGAAGCGAATCATTTCTAAAACGATCATATAACACTATTTATAATCTAGAACCAAATAAAGTTAAAGAGCAAAGCAATGATTTTTTATCTACTGGTGATATGCTTGATGAATTTGCTAGTGCGTTAGAAGTATTAGATACTCAAACATTAACAGAAAGATTATCAGATAATTTTATAGAATCTAAACCTAAAGCCTCTACAAAAAGAAAAACTAGAGCTAAAAGTAGCACAACTAAGAGTAAATAGCACAAATATAATTTATCATATTAAATAAATTTTTATTGCAAAGATTCTATAGTTATTAAGAATCTATGTAATATGGTTTTTATAAAGAATATTTATTTAAATTCATCAATCTTTTATATTAAGTAATTATATGTAATTATGAAGCATCGTTTATTGAAAATCAACAAATATTAATTTATTAAAGGAATATACATGCTTATTGTTAGAATAGATGGCGGACTAGGCAATCAAATGTTTATTTATTCATTTGCTAGATTATTAGCAAATAAAGGATATGAAGTTAAGTTAGATGCTTCATGGTATATAGATAAAAATAACACAAAACCATTTAAAGATGGAATAGCACAAAATACAATTAGAAACTTAGAGATTACAAATTACAGCTTAACACTACCTATTTTACTTGATTTTGATGTAGAACAATTTTTTAAATCTAATGACAATATGTTTTTAATCCGTAAAACAATTAATAAATTAATACCAAAACCATTTAGAAGGACTTTATATAAATTTAATGTAGATGATGATTTGAAACTTATTAGTAAAATGAAAGAGACAAAACCATTTTTTATGGATAATTCATATTTTTCTGGATTTTTTCAAAGTCTTACATATATTAATGCTATTTCTAAATGTATTTATGATGAATTTAAAACTAAATCTAATCTTACTAAATATTCTATGAGCATAAAACAAAAAATTATTGATACAAAACAAAGCATTTTTTTGCATATTAGAAGGGGCGATTATTTGTTGCTTAGTGATAGAGGATATATACAACTCACACATGTATATTATAATCAAGCACTTGATATAATATGCAAAAACCTTACAAATCCTCATATATTTGTTTTTAGTAATGATATGCAATGGTGTAAAAATGAATTTATAAAAACCCTGAATCAAGATATAGTAAAGAAAATTGAGTTTGAATTTATAGACAATAATGATGAAGGAAATGCTTTTTGTGATATGGAATTAATGCGTTCATGCAAACATGCAATTATAGCTAATTCTACATTTAGTTGGTGGGCTGCCTATTTAATAAATAATCCACAAAAAATTGTTATTGCACCATCAAAGGTTTTTAAAACCTCTTCGATAGAGAGAATGAGAGATTTTTATCCAAAAGAATGGATTTTAGTTGATATATAATTATTAATATCATTTTTAAATTATCTATAAAAATATAAAGTTTTTCTTTATATATTAAACAATCAATTAGTCTTGTAAAAACTTAGATTTATTGTTTATATTAATTAAAGAAGTTATTTTTATTTATTTTTCATATTTTTTGTTTATTTTATTGTTATATTTATATGAAATTAAAACCTTGAGTCACAAAGTGTCCATGAAAATAATGGTATATTATTGTTTTGTTTAATCGCTTCACTAGCTTCTAGCAATGTTTGTCCTGTTGTGATAATATCATCTATTATTATAATTCCTTTAAATGTTGATTTAATTTTAAAATGAAAATTTCTTCCTATATTTTGCCTTTGTTGTTTATTGAGTAAGGAGAAATGACTATTATTTCCTATTATAAGAGAATTATAAAATACATTAAATCCATATTTTTTAAAACATTTTGCTAAAATAGCACTATGAGAATATGCACCAATTAAGTTGTTTCTAACACAAACAACCGCTATATATTTTTTATCAACATTTAAAATCTCTTTATTATAGTCAAAAAATTTTTTTACCCCATATACACCAAGTCGCGTAAAAACTCTACTTCCTATAATATTATTTTTACTTGATACAAGCATTTTTAATTCGCTAAAAGAAAATGTGCTAAATACCTTTAACCCATTAGCAAGTATTCTTTTTGATTCTATATGTGATAGTTTATTGAGACATTTATTGCATATGATATACAAACTTAGTTTAGAACATATGCAACAATACATCTAGATTCCAAAGAAATTGCAAATTTCTTCATGTAATGTGTTAATAGATAAATTTGCATCTAGTATTAAAATTTCTGGAATCTGTATTTTTTCATTATTATATCTCATGTCTTCTAAATACTTAAAAATATCTATGAATCTTTTTTGTATATTAAGGAGATATTCTACGCCTAATTTTTCTATATTATCAATACTTTTTTTTGCCAATCTTTTTTCCAAAGAATCTTTTGTTAATTTTAAAAAAGCAATTTTTTGTGGTAAATTATATTGTGTTGCAAATAAATTTAGCTCTAAAGCTTGCTTTATATCTAAGGTATTTGCATAAGCCATACCTGATATAAGACTTCTATCTGAAATTATAATATTGTCTAAATGTTTTATTTTTTCAAATATTTCTGCTCTTTGTGCTAAGAAAAGTAAAAATGATGCTCTGCTTGATATATTGTATTGCCCATTTAATAATATATCTCTTATTAGATTTCCAAACTCTGTGCCACCCGGTTCATTAAGCAAAATAATATCATTAGAATCTTTATATTCGGATAAATATACACATGAAAACTTTTGCCTTAACATATTGTATTGTGTTGTTTTGCCACTTGTATCAATACCTTCTATAACAAAATATTTCATTTATTTGCTTTAAATGTATTTTTTCTTATGTAGTTATGTATGCTTTGTGGCACTAAATGTTCAAAGTTACCATTATGCAAAATTATACTTCTCACTATAGATGAACTTATAAAGGCATTTTTTAATGTTGGCATAAAGTAAATTGTATCAAGCTCATTATTTAAAGAAGCATTAGCATAACCCATTTGCAATTCATATTCAAAATCACTAACAACTCTTAACCCCCTTATAATAACTTTTGCTTGTAGTTGCTTTGCTAGTGTAGCTAAAAGATTTTTAAATGTAATGCAGCTTATGTTTTGTATTTCATCTATATTATCCTGCAATACAAGATTTATCATCTCTTCTCTTTGTTTTAAGTCATATAATGGATGTTTGTTATCAGAACTAGCCACAGCAATAACAACTTTTTCAAACATTTTACTACTTCTTTTGACTATATCTAAATGCCCATTTGTTATGGGATCAAATGTTCCGGGATAAATTGCTAATTTATTCATACAATATTTACCTTATTATTTCTTTTGATCTTTTGTTTTTAAAACCGTGGATATTGCAACAGAAATTTTTTTTGCTTGTGCTGTATTTTTATCTTCTAATTCTTGCCCAAATTTTGCTATTGCATCTGTATCCCAATGCGTTGATTTTGCTAATTCCTTTACACATTGAATCCACAAATCAATTTTACTTTCATCTGTTATAACTCCATATTTTTTCTTAAATTGTTCTAAAGAAGCACTAAATGCTTGTTTTGTTTTTGCCCCTTTTATGATTTCATACATGATTTTTAATGTGTCTTCAGATTTTTTAGGGGTTTTATTACTCATAAAAACATATATTATACCAACAATCATGACAGGCACAACAAGTATAAAACACACAGACCATATAATAGTGTAAAATAAATAAGAATACATGCAAATCCTTCTCATTTCATTAAAAAAATGATTATACTTAAAATTTTATAAATTTAGAAAAATTATAAAAATAAAATATGTTTTTTGTATTATAGCAAACTAATGATTTATTGTTTTATTTTGCAACCATTTATCTAATTCATATATATAAACAACTTCATATTCATTTGCTAATTTTTGTTTATACTTTTTTATAGCTTCTAATGTTGTATTTTTTGGATGTCCTATAGCTATTACAAATCCATTTTTATTTGCAAAACTTAGTGCCTTATCAAGCTGTTTAGAAGTATATTCAACATTAGATTCATTATCGAGAAATATATTTCTTGCAAGATACACTTGTTTTCTTTCTTCAAATAGTTCTTTTATAACATTGCTTGATGAAGTTTTAGAATCTACAAAAGTTATATTGTGTTTATCAAGTGCTTTGAGAAGTTTGCACATATCTTCTTTGCTTGCTGTGTATTTGCTTCCAGTATGATTATTGATATATTTAAGATTAGGAAAATCTTTTTTTATATCATCAATGTATTTTTGGACTATTTCCATAGAATCCCCCTTATGCAATACCCTTACACCTTGTTGCTCAAACGATTGTGCTTCTAATGGTAAATGTATCATATAGAAATTGAGTTTTTTTGCGATTTCTGGATTATATTTACTAAAACTATGCTTAGGCATTAAAGATAAATTTATTTTTAATCCTAAAGAATTAAATGTTTTAATGTCTTTTGGGTTCGCTAAATCATCAATTATTATTGCTACTTTAGGTTTATCATGTTTTTTTGTTTCTTCTTGCAAATTTTTCTTTATATATACATGAGTTTTTATGCTATCTTCTTTATATTTATTGTCCGTATATATTTCATTTTCATTGAAATCATGTATATCTGCATCTTTTAAACTTAAATTTATTATTGTTTGTGTTTTAGTTATTTGGTTGATTTGTTGAAAGTCTATTGCATCGTTTTCTTTTTTATCTTGAAACAAAAAATACAATAAAATTAATATGCAAGATATTGTAAATAATATTATTATGCCTTTTTTCATATTCTTTCTTTAAAATTGAATTTATGTAAATCGACATAGTTTCATATTTTTTGTTAATGTGTTATTTTATATTTTATTTTTTATCTTATTAAAATTGTATTTATTAGAATAAATTTATGAACTTTTTAGTTTAATTTTTTATTTGTAAATATAGGCTACAATTTTACAAATATATGTAGCTAAGATAAAGATATTATTATTTAACATATTTATTTTATAAATTTTATTGCTTAGATTGTATTAATTTTTTGCTAAAATATTTTCAATAATTATATATTTTGAATTGGGGTGGATTTGAGATCCTATTTATATTTTTATTTAATTATTGTGTTTTTTCAAGTTTTATATGCAAATGATTCTGTAAATACTAAAAAACAACAAGAAACAAACAAAGCAAATCCATATAATATTGATTATAAAAACTTGGATTCTAAATATTATCCATTTATAAAATTAAGCAATAAATTCTATGATAAAGATATTATAGAGACTATACAAAGTGTTGATAAGGCACAAAAGAAAAATGCTTTTTTTGTTGGAATGTTATATGGTTTTAATATTAATATTTTTATGCCTTTATTTGGATATCTTGATATTACAAAAACAACAAGTATTAAATACATTGTTAATTATAATTTGTTTGGGCTTAGGGCTGGTTACCAAAAATATACAAGTAATGTATTTCCGGTTAATAGTTTTGGTTATCAAATATACATAGATTATAATGTTAGTTTTGGTAGATATGGTTTATTTTTTACTGGCATTAATACGGATATGTTATGGGATTTTTTAGAATATGATAAATTTATTGGTAGTTTAAATATTGGTTTAGGACTTGGTTTTACAAAAATAGCCGGATTAGCAACTAATTTTGATAGTTATGAGGTTGGGTATAAAATTAACATGGGCATAAGTGTAAGATATATCACACATCATAAAATAGGATTATATTTTGGAAATACACAGGGATTGCAAAGAGGTTTTATTGGTTCTGCAATTACTATTGGATATGATTATGTATTTTAAAAAGATTATTATATGTTTTATTGCTTCAATTTGTATGACATATGGAAATCATAAAGACAGCAATATAAATAATGATTCTAATTTGCAAGATAAAATAGATAAATTTAAACAAAGATATAATACTAGTATTAATATCTCTATAGAGCGTATGGAAAAAGTAAAAGATTCTATACAAGAAGTATATGAAAGGGAAAATAAACATACACTCAAATTAGAACAAAACTCTATAGAAAATTTACAAATTGGTGTAAATGATGCAAAAAATCAAAAGGAAAAAGAAGTAGCACTACAAAAGTTAAATAATAGTGAATATAAAACACAGCTTTTTCTTGGGTTGCAAATTGGAAGTACATTTACAGCAGTATTAGATAATATAAATGTTTTACCAACAATAAATTTAAAGATTGGGTTTCAAAATTTTCTAGGAATTGCTAGTAAAAATATAGGATTGAAGATATATTTTGATTCTTTTCTTGCTAGTAATGTTTTATCTTCTTTAAAGAATAATCCATTTGTAGATTTTGTGGATAGCTCATTTAGTTCAACAAATATTAATGCAGAAGTTATGTATGAAATGCCAATTTCTAGTTTTTTGCGTTTTGGTTTTGGTGGTGGCTTTGGTGTTGGATATATGACTTATAAAGACGCATATTGGGATAAGTTAAATGGATTTGCTTCAAATATTTCTTTATTATTCTATTTTTCTTTCAAAGATACACATAAACTTGAAATTGTTGCAAAAACTTTTTTCTATCATTATGGAAGTTATGTTACTAGAAAATTAGACAATGTAGTTCAAAATCCAAATAATTTGTATTCATCGGATTTTACACAACCAATTAACTTAAGCATTGGATGGGTATATGTTTTCTAATTTGATTTGTATGGTTAAATCAATAATATTTTACAGAAAATTTAGTATTATATTGTATTTTTATATTATATATTTTGGTAATTTATTTGCCAATAATACAGATCTTTTTTTAAACGATGTTTTATTGCAAGATAAAAAAAGCATATTAAATAACTCTTTGCCTTTACCAAAAAAATTTTTACATGATTTAGAATCTACAAATTATGTAAAAAGCGAAAATATGCAAGAAGATTCTATATTTAATGATAAATTAGAAAAAATAAAACCTAGTTTAACAACTCATGATTATTTTAATATGTATAATATTAAAAATGAAGATATAGAATCTAAAATACATGAATTAGAAAAAGAAGCATATATGCTTAAATCACAAATTATAGAAATTGACAACAATAAAATAAAATGGCTTATAAATAAAAATAGAAGTGGATATTATGTTGGAATAGGATTTTTACTTGATTTTAGACATCCTAGTAATCAATCACTGGGTGTGAATATTAATGGTGTTAATACTGCTGGAATCTTTAAAATTGGTTATTTAAGGTATTTTAACAATAATTCTGGTTTAAAAGCAGAAATATTTGGGTTATATGGTGGAGTTTGGAAAATAAGAAATTCAATGCAATACTATGGAACTAGATTTTCTGTGCTTAGAGATGTGTCAGTATTTTCAAAAAATAATTATTTTGGGATATTTGCTGGATTTGGGTTTGGTGGATATATATTTTCAAAATCTGTTTTAGTTAATGTGAATTTACACATTGGGGCTAGTTGGAATTTTGCTAAACACCATAGATTAGAAATAGAAAGAATATTTATGTCAGCTTTAATATCATATTATAAAGATGAAAGACAGGTAAATTATGAAACAAATTATATAATGAGTTATTCATGGATTTTTTAAGAATTATTTTATTTTTTTTATTTACAATATTTTTCTTATTTAGTAAAATATTATATGCACAACAAAGTGAAGAGATAATTAAAAAAAGTATAAATGTAAAAAAAGGTAAAAATAGTAAGTATAATGTAAATTCTTTTACAAATATAAATATTAATAGCACATTAAAGAAAGCAAAACAAATAGATTCAACACAAGAAATAAAAACAAAAGCACAACAAGAGAAACACAAGAGCGATATAATAAAAAATAATGATAAAGACTATAAAGAAATGTTAAAATATTTGCAATCATTGAGATATGAGGTTTTTAGCCTTAAACAGCAATTAAACGATCGAGAACAAATGAATATACCATATGGTGGGTATATAGAAAAAAGGGATAGTGCAATAAGATTTAACGCAATTGCACAAAGTTATAATGATGCTTTAAAAAAAAGTGGTTTGTTTTTTGGTGTTAGTATAGGTGTGCTTGATATTTATACAAGTGGTTACATTAAAGATGAATTTACAATAACTAGAGCTACACCAATTGTATATGGTGGTAGTGGCGGATATCAAAAATTTTTTAATCATTATATTGGGACTAGATTGTATG
>JARIAP010000014.1 GCA_029257755.1 Helicobacter sp. | reverse complement strand
TGTTTGATTCTATTTCCTTATGTTTTGTTTCTTTGCTTTCTTCTTTCTTTTTAGTTTCTTTATCTGTTTCTCCCCTACTAATAATTCTAATTGATTTTTTTTCTATTGTTTGTGATATAGGTTCTATTTCTCTTGCATTATGTTGTGCTACGCTTATATTTTTTACATCTTTTGTTTTATTAGTTTTCTTAGGTTTTTCTTTATCATCTTTTTTTAATGTTTTTTCATCGTTTTTAGTATCTTTTTTTGTTTTACTTTTAGTATCTTTTTGTTGAAAACTTTGCGGTAAATTACCACTTGTAATATATTCATATAAAATTTCTGCTTCATCATTAGATATAGTGCTTGAGACACTTCTAACATTAAAGCCTAATTCCTTTGCTTTATCCAAAACATCTTTTGAGTTTTTTGCAGCTTCATCTGCTATTTCTTTTATACTCACTTTTGACATATTTTAATTATCTCCTCAATTTGTTCTTTTAGATTATCGACTTTACCAACAAATCTTTTTATACTTTTATATGTTTTATCTTTTTGCAAACAATCACAACATATATAAAAACTTCTACCACAACCACTATAAAGTTGTAATTTAGATTCTAAAACATTAAATCGTATAAGATTTTTTTGTAAATCCCTTTTTCTACATACAATACACATTCTAATACTTTTTATAGAGTAAAATTTTGTAATTTCCACTTTCACATTATTACCTATCCTTTTTCAATTTTGACACCATCATTATCAAAATCAAGAACTAAAACTTTAAATTTTGGGAATTTAGAAAATAGCTTTTTTGCTAAATATTTTGCATCATCACTATAACAAAGATTAAACATTGATGATCCACTACCAGATAAAGTGCTCATTAATGCTCCACTATGCAATGCTAATTTTTGAACTTGAAAAAGAATGGGAAATGTAGCCATTCTAATTTGTTCATGGAATCTATCAAGAGAACATTCTCTTAATAATTCCCATTTTTGCATACTAAATGCAAGACTTAGCATAGAAGAACGAGAAATATTAAAAATACAATCTTGCACATTATATGTTTTTGGCAATACATTACGGGATTTTTTTGTAGCCATTGGCTTTTCTGGTATTACCATTACACTTTTTATATTTTTTGGTATATCATGCTTTAAATTAACCACACTTGATTTTCCAAATTTATTTGTTTTTACTAAACTTACATTAAATCCGCCCATAGTAGCAGGTGCAATGTTATCGGGATGATTTTCATAATGCAAAGCAATATTCAATACATCTTTTTTAGTAGGTATTTGTCCAGCCATTTTGAATGCACTAAAAATAGCACCAACAATTATTGCACTAGAAGAACCCATACCTCTTGAAATAGGTATATTGTTTTTAAAATTAAAGTTAAATTGCGATGTACCACCAAGTTTTTTATAAGTTTGCATAAAAATTTTTATAAAAGTATTATCTTGCGTGAAATGCGGATTTGATTGTCCTTCTCCATATATATTTATTGTTTGTTTTTTTGATTCGTTTATACTAAAATAATTTCTAAAATTTAAGGACAAACCCAAACAATCAAAACCCGGTCCTAAATTAGCACTTGTAGCAGGTACTGAAAAATTCAAATTTCTATTTCTCCTCTTTTTGTTTTGTTATTACTTTTGAATCTTGGTATTATAGCAAAGTATTCAATATTTTCTACTATAAATAGAATAAAGCAGATGATACAAATAAACAAATATTAAAAATACAACAAAATGCAAGCAAAACTATAAACCCTATACTTCTTATCCACCATGTATTTATACCAAAATTTTTCATTGGTTTGTTTGGCTTTGAACCTATTAAGCTTAAAAGATAAAAAACTAGCATTATGATGAAACTTGCAAATGATAAAATCACTTGAGAGTTAATTGCAATACTTAATTTATCTTTATCCATATCACTATTAACTAAATATATAAGAGTTATTATACAAGATATAATCCATGCAAACAATACCTTAATACTTAGAATCTTATATTTAGAAAATACATTCATAAGCAATAAAATACAACAAAATAATGACATTATTATTATATATATAAATGGTGAGTTATGTAAAAGCATGATTATTACATTTAAATTTACAATTTCTATAATAGAATTAAAAAAATTATAAAAAATATACATATATTACCTTAAAAATACTTTGCGATATTATATCAATTTTTTTTATATTTGTTTAGAATCTCGTGCTATATTTGGAGTTACAATAAGTAAATATGTGTATATTACATGAGCTAAAGTTATTCTTTGTAAATTTAGTATATAGTAATTTAACATTCATATTTTAATATCACAGCTTATCTACATATCTCTCAATGTTTTCTTGCATTGTTTAATAATAGATTCTATGCCATCATTAAAATATTGTTTAAAAGTTGTATAATATTGTGTATTTTTTGCAAATAAACACGAAATTAATAAAGTAAAACATAAATGTAATATACTTCCTTCAAGCAAAATTATACTTTTTCTATTATCAAATATCATAATGTTTTTTTGCAATAAAGATATTATAGATTGAACTAGTAAGAAAATATCCTTTAATTCATGTAAATCTTTTAATAAAAGTTCTTTTATTTGCGTATGAAAATTATCTAAACTATTTATCATAGCATTTATATCAATTTGTAAATTATATTGCGTAAAAAGTGATTTAAAATGCTTTATTTCCCTTTTTTTATCTATTCTTTTAAGTATAAAATCTTTTTCATCAATATTAATAGTATATTTGAATTTCATTCCATACCCTAGATTAATTGTATTATTGGGCTTATAAAAATTTATTGCTTCTTCTATATTTTTAGCACTCATATAAAACAAATCATTACTATATACATTTAAATTTTTGTTTGAATTGACCTTAAAACAATCATTTGGTATCTTTGATTCTTCAATACCATAAAAACTATGTTTAGCATGCTTACTATATCCTTCTATATAACCGCAATCAATACCGCATAATATACAATCACTACCCAACAATGAAGCTAAAGCTACACCAGCATTTCCAACAAAAGGGGCACTAAATTCTACTACAATAGCTTTAGAATCTAAATAAGCACTAGCACTACCACCGCGTAAAAACCCATAAGATTCAATGCTATTTTCAATTGATTTATAATTAGTAGTTTGTGCAAATATTAATGGTATATCACCTAAATTTGCTTCTTTTAATACTCTCCAGAGATAAGGAATACGCTCTATCTCTAATTGAAAATCAGGCTTAATATTATGATATTTTAGCACCTTTAGGGCAGTGCCACAACTAATAATTATCATATTTTTTTCATTATTTTT
>JARIAP010000006.1 GCA_029257755.1 Helicobacter sp. | reverse complement strand
CTAGTATTTGTAATTCTTTGCCATTGAATCTAAGATATAAAGGAGGATTATAAGTAAGTTTATATTGGTAGTTGCTTGTTTAGCTGCATTAAACAAGGACACATTTACTCTTCTGCTTCTATTTGAGATTTACACAATGTATATTTTTTGTATCATTTGTGTAAAACCTTATTCCGAAATATATCTTTGACAGACAGCATATTATCATTAAGTATTTCAATATCAAATACGCTAAATTCTTGTGGGTAAGAAGCAGCGTTTTGTATAGGCTCATTTAAACATTTACTGACACCTATTTCATTGCAATTGTGCGGTATAGAAATAGCTTTTATGTATATATGATTCTTTTTTTGTTTGAATATCTGCAATTTTCAAGCTTTCAGCCTCCATAGCAAAATTACGAATCATTTTTTGCAATTTTTTATTGAATCTCAAGCTAAATCCATTTATATCAGCTACTAAGCAATCTTTGCCGTTCTCTTTATTTATTTCATAAAAATTTGTATCCCATGAATCCATTTTCTGTGCGTTGAGAAAAATTGTTAGGGATATATACAACATTAGCTTTTTTATTGGTTTGCTCCTTATTGCTAGACTATATTACTAGAGAATTATAAAATCAAATTATATTGCAATATAACTAGCAAATTAATTGGTATATAAAACTTTATCTAAATAACTAATATTATTTAACAATTATTATGTTTTATTGAAAAGAAAATAAACTTTTAGCTTCATAGCTAAGTAGTTTATTTGTGTGTCTTATTTCCAAAAGCCTATTATACTTTGCGTTTCTCTCACCTCTTGCTGGAGCCCCTGTTTTAATTTCTCCTGCATTTACTGCTACACTTAAATCTGCTATAAAAGAATCTTCACTTTCTCCACTTCTATGGCTAATTATTGTTTTATAGCCATGTTTTTGTGCTAGTCTAATTGCTTCCATAGTTTGCGTTATAGTGCCAATTTGATTTGGCTTTATTAATATTGCATTTGCAATTTTTTTGTTAATACCTTCTTGCAAAATACTTGTATTTGTTACAAATAAATCATCTCCTACAAGTTGAATCTTATTGCCTAATTTTTCTGTTAGATATGTCCAACCACTCCAATCATCTTCACTTAAACCATCTTCAATAGATACAATAGGATACTTTTTTACAAGATTTTCATAATATTCTACTAAACCTTTAGAATCTAACTTTTTATTTTCTCCCTTTAAATTATAGATTCCATTTTCATAAAATTCACTACTTGCGACATCTAATGCTATACACACTTCTTTTCCGGGTTTATATCCTGCTTTTTCAATAGCCTTTATTATATATGTTATTGGTTCTTCATTATTTTTTAGATTTGGTGCAAATCCACCTTCATCTCCTATACCTGTGCTAAGATTATTTTCATTTAAAATCTTTTTTAGTGCATGATAAATTTCTATACTAGCTCTAAGTGCCCTTTTAAAACAATCAAAACCAATCGGCATAATCATATACTCTTGAAAATCTACATTGTTATCTGCATGACTACCACCATTAATGATATTAAGCATAGGTGCTGGTAGTGTTGATGCTACTATACCACCAAGATATTTAAAAAGTGGTATATTTTGAGAAATAGCACTAGCTCTTGCAATTGCCATAGATACTCCAAGCGTAGCATTAGCACCTAATTTTGAATAATTATTTGTATTATCAATACTTTTTAATACAAAATCAATACTTGTTTGTCTATATGCTTCAACGCCTATAAGATCTCTTGATATAACCTCTGTTACATTTGCACATGCTTTAAGCACACCTTTACCTAAAAACCTAGCATCATCATTATCTCTTAATTCTAAAGCTTCTTTTTTTCCTGTGCTAGCACCACTTGGAACAATTGCTGTGCCAACACTACCATCGCTAAGTATTGCTTTAACACAAATTGTAGGATTTCCTCTACTATCTAAAACTTCAAATGCATCAAGCTCTCTAATTGTTACCATTATATACCCTTTTTAAAAGCTAGTTATTTTCTATATTGTAACATAATTAATTAAATTTTAATATTTTCAATATTATTTGAAATTGCATAAAAATTATTATTAAAATAATCTTTTTTATATTGCAACATTGTATTGTATTAAATATGGGTATAGATTCTATAAATATATAATTATTCAATTAATATCAAATAAATTATAATAATTAATGGATTTTATATTAGTAGTAATGTTATTTTGCTTTATCAAAATTTATTCTGGGATCAATTATCATATATAATATATCACTAATAATTCCAACTACAAGCCCAATTAGAGTAAATATAAAAAGTGAGCCAAATACTACAGGGTAATCTCTAGTAATTATACTATCATATCCAAGTAATCCCAATCCATCAAGATTAAATATAATTTCTATTAATAAATTTGAACTAAAAAACATACCTACAAAAGTAGCAGGAAATAATGAAATTATAAGCAACATAGCATTTCTAAACACATGTCCGTAAATAATTCTTGCATTGTTTGCACCTTTACTCTTTGCTGTTAGTATATATGATTTTCCAAGCTCATCTAAAAAAGAATTTTTTACAAGAAATGTGAGACTTGCAAAACCGCTAGCACATATACAAAATAAAGGCAATGTTAAATGCCATAAAAAATCTTTAATTTTACCCCATATACTTAGAGATTCAAAATTTTGACTAACTAAATCTTTTAATGGGAAAATATCCCAAAAGCTACCACCAGCAAATAATACAATAAGAATAATTGCTAATAAAAATGATGGAATTGAATATATTAAAGTTATAATTATACTTGTATATAAATCTAACTTACTTCCATTTTTTAATGCTTTAATTATACCTAATGGAATACTAATTAAATATATAATAATTGTGCTAAAGATTCCAAGTGATATAGAGACAGGTAGTTTTTCTTTAATTATGTCTATCACTTTTTCTTCACGATAAAAACTTGTCCCAAAATCAAAAAATATATAATTTTTTAACATAATAAGGAATCTTTGTGTTATTGATTTATCAAAGCCATACATTTTTTTAAGTTGGTTTATAAATTCTTCATCAAGTCCTTTTGCTCCTTGATAATATTGCAAATGTATGCTTCCTGTATTGCTTTCAGTATGAATGGAGTTAGTTAGTTTAGCACTAAGTTGCTCTATTGGACCACCTGGTGCTAACTGGATTATAAAAAAATTTACTGCTATAATACCAATTATTGTTGGTATAACTAATAAAAATCTTTTACAAAAATAATACAACATAAAACACACTTTAAATTTTTTTGCATAATGCAAATTTATTTTTATATATTAAAGATTAATTTTGTGTTAATATTATCATAATAATTTAATTTTAATCTTAAATTATAATTAAGATACATATTAATTTATATTGTTGTATTGGTTATGTTTTATCTTTATGGATTGTTAAATTTAAAAATTTTAAATTTTGTATTGTTAAGTATTTGATAGTAAAATTACAATTTTATGAGTATTAACTCAATTTATTATATTTTAAGGAATTTTATGAAGATTCTAAAATGGATTACTAATTTTATATCAAGTTGGACAGGTGCAATTATAATTGTATTATTTCTTGTATTTTTTGTTGGGCAAGGCTTTATAATTCCTAGTCGTTCAATGGTTGGTTCATTGTATGAGGGAGATATGATGTTTGTTAAAAAATATTCTTATGGATTAACAATACCAAAGATTCCATGGCTTGAAATTCCAATTTTACCTGATTTTAATAAAAATAGACATCTTGTTGAAGGTGATAGACCTAAAAGGGGAGATTTAGTTGTATTTAATCCACCTGGAGATGATAAAACATATTATATTAAAAGAAATTTTGCAATTGGCGGTGATAAGGTTATTTTTGCTTCAGATGGAATGTATTTAAGACCATTTGAAGGAGATTCTTATATAGATACACATTTTAAAGATTATGAAACAAAAGAATTTTTTAACGAAAAATATGTTAGAGAGCCATACTCAAAAGAATATAATGGTATTCATTAT
>JARIAP010000198.1 GCA_029257755.1 Helicobacter sp. | reverse complement strand
AATTTTCAAGTATTTTTTTACATACATCGCCATTTTCATAATAATAACATTTTATGAATAAATTTGTTTTACTTATTTTTTGTTCATCATTAATTGTTTGCCTATGGATACCACGCCATTTATGATCTACATGTTCTACAAAACTACTAATATCTTCATTTTGCTTTTTATTTGTGTTATTTGCACAACTAACAAATAATATACATATAAAAAATACACCTATAAACTTTACCATGTATTATCCTCTATTGCTTTATAATAAATGTCCTAATTTTACTTTTTTTATGTTTAAATAATCCTTATTATATTCATTTGGTTCAATAACTATACTATTTCTAACACATTCAACATATTTTTCCATATTTGCAATTTTATATGGATTATTAGTTAATAATTTTATTTTTTTTATGCCAAAATGTTTAAAAATCTCACCTACAATATCATATTCTCTCTCATCTTTGCTAAAACCTAATGCTTCATTTGCTTCTACCGTATCCATTCCATCATCTTGTAAATTATAAGCATTGATTTTATTAAACAATCCTATACCCCTACCCTCTTGACGCAAATAAATCAACATACCACTTTCTTTATATATCTTTTCCATAGAAAATGCTAATTCTGGACCACAATCACATTTCCTAGAACCAAATACATCACCTGTTAAACATTCAGAATGAACTCTTACAAGCGGAATATCTGTAAAATTTTCAGTGAAAACAACTAAATGTTCTTTAATTTCTCCATTTTGTTTATATTCTCTAAATGCCTTTGTTTTAAAATTGCCAAATCTAGTTGGTAAATTTGCTTGTTTAGAAATCTCTAATTTCATAAAAATACCCCATTTTATAAAAAAAATAATGCGGATTATATATAAAAAATAAAAATTATTTGCAAATAATAATAAATTATTTCAACATATATTCAAATCATTACATTATATATAAAAATACTATTACTTTAAAACTATAGGAAGAGTAATTCCTTTTTGACCTTGATATTTACCTTTTCTATCCTTATAACTTATTTCACATATATCATCGCCTTCTAAAAACAAAACTTGTGCTATACCTTCATTAGCATAAATCTTAGCAGGTAATGGAGTTGTATTTGATATTTCTATTGTTATATGCCCTTCAAATTCAGGTTCAAATGGAGTAACATTAACAATAATTCCACATCTAGCATAAGTGCTTTTACCAAGACATATTGCAAGCACATTTCGCGGTATTCTAAAATATTCTATCGTCCGTGCTAATGCAAAAGAATTAGGGGGAACAATACAATATCCATCTTTATCTGTTGTTATATCTACTACATTTTGCTCATCAAAACATTTTGGATCTACTATTGTAGCACCAATATTTGTAAAAATCATAAATTCATTTCCAACCCTAATATCATAACCATAACTTGATAATCCATAGCTTACAATATTTTTACCTATTTGTTTTTCACAAAATGGTTCAATCATGCCTTTTTTACTCATATTTTTAATCCAAATATCTGATTTTAATCCCATAAAAATCCTTAACAACATTAACAAATCATATAAAAATATATAATCTAAATCAAAATAAACCTAAAAATACCTCTAATTATATATGATACATTTTTAAAAAAGACAAACAAGCAATCATAGCTACAGAACCAAATAAAATAGCATCCATTCTATCTAATATACCACCATGCCCGGGTAATATAGAACCAGAATCTTTAACCTCTGCTTTTCTTTTTAACGCACTCTCAAACAAATCACCAATAATTGACAAAATTACAATAACCAAACTAGCAATCATTGACATATAAAAACTACCAAAGATTCCAATACCAATTATTGAACCAATTACAACACTAGCAAATACACCACATAAAGCACCTTCAATTGTTTTTTTAGGAGATACAGAACATAAAGGAGTTTTACCAAATCGTTTTCCACCATAATAAGCAAAAATATCAGATAATGCAACTACAATTATAAGCCATGCAAGATACCAAACTCCATATTCAGCATATAATATATACACAGCTACAAAAGGTAATGTCGGGTATATAAAAGGTGCTACATACTTAATGCTTAAATCATTATTGTTAATAATAACAAATAATGTTGATACACACAAAACAAATAAAGCAATCATTAAAGAATTATTACTAAAATAGATTCCAATCCATAAAACTATGGCAAGTATAAGACTTAATAAATGAAAATTTATTTTATAAAGCCTTGTGCTTTCAAATAATGCAATTAGATATAAAATGCCTATAATAGCCCATGTAAGTGTGAAATTATTTATCCAAAAAACAACAATTAAACAAATAATCATTATAATTCCACTCCACACTCTTTTAGAATCCTGCATGATAAAAGTTTTAAATTTATCTAACATTGAAACTCCCTTTAATAAAATTAATAACTACATGTTATAATTTTACTAGAAAAAAGCGTAATAGGATAAAAAAATGAGAAATAATTATGACATAATTGTAGTTGGTGGAGGACATGCTGGTGTTGAAGCTAGTCATATTTGTGCAAAAATGGGTTTGCAAACATTACTTATTACGCATTTAATAGACAATATAGCACTTGCAAGTTGTAATCCTGCAATAGGCGGTCTTGGTAAGGGGCATTTAGTAAAAGAGGTTGATAGTCTTGGTGGTTTAATGGGGGCAATAACTGATATTAGCGGTTTGCAATATAGAATCTTAAATGCTTCAAAAGGTCCTGCAGTTAGAGGAACTAGAGCACAAATTGATATGGATTTATACAAAAAACATGCAAGAGATATATTATTAAATACACAAAATCTACATGTTATACAAGGCAATGTTACACAAATTCTATCTAAAGATATAGATAACAAAAAAGAAGTAATTGGTATAGAGCTAAGTATAAAAAAACAATTCTTTGCTAAAAAGGTAATAATTACAGCAGGGACATTTTTACAAGGACTTATACATATAGGAGAATACAAAAGCCAAAATGGAAGGGCAGGAGAAATAGCAAGTTGTGAGCTTAGTAAAAGTTTAGAAGAACTAGGTATCCCACTTACAAGATTAAAAACAGGAACATGCCCTAGAATACTTGGTGAAAGCATAGATCACAAAGAATTAGAAAAACATTATGGAGATGCCTATTATGAAGAAAATCAAAGTTTAAATAGTATAAATACTATGGATTTAATCATGCAAATTGAAAATGGAGAAAAAGATATTGAAGGTTTAGATAATGATATAGAATGCTATGAAAAACAAATAAATAAAGAAAATGAAAAACATATAAATAAAATAGATTCTAAAAAAGAAACTTTATTTCGCAATGCAATAAAAAATACAAGTATTAATGAATGGCAAAAGTTTAAAGATTTTTTACAAGATAAAATCTGCATTCCAGAAAACAATACTCAAATTGAATATAATGATATATTAAATTCAAATGATATATTTACAAATAATAAAATAGAAGCACCATATTTTAGCATACTTACACAAGACTATTTGTTATATAATAGAGAAAATTATATATCCAATTTTTTGAAAGATAGAATCAAATATGGATATTTTCGCCCATTAGAATTACCATGTTTTGTAACATATACAAATGAAAAAACACATAAAATGATAGAAAGTAATTTTTATAGAGCACCATTATTTACAGGACAAATACAAGGTGTTGGTCCTAGATATTGCCCAAGCATAGAAGATAAAATAAATAGATTTAGAGATAAAACAAGACATCAATTATTTTTAGAACCACAAACTTATGGAAAAGGTGAGTATTATGTAAATGGATTAAGCACTAGTTTGCCCTATGAAGTCCAAGAAGAAGTAATACATTCAATAAAAGGATTAGAAAACGCAATTATTACTAGATATGGTTATGCAATTGAATATGATTATAGCCAACCAACAAATTTATATCACACTTTAGAATCTAAAATCGTAAAAAATCTATATCTTGCTGGACAAATTAATGGCACAACAGGATATGAAGAGGCAGCAGCACAAGGCATTATGGCTGGTATTAATGCAAGTCTTAGTATATTGCATAATAAAGGTGAAACTAATAGAGATTCTCTTATATTTGATAGAAGTGAAAGTTATATAGGAGTAATGATTGATGACTTAGTAACTAAAGGCACAAATGAACCATATAGAGTATTTACAAGCAGAGCAGAATATCGCTTACTTTTGCGTGAAGATAATGCTTGTTTTCGTATGTTACCTTATGCAAAAGAATTAAAACTTTTAAGCGATTGCATATTAACACAACTTGAAATAGATTTAAAACATATACAAGATCTTTTGCCAATCATAAATGAAGATTACACGCCAAATAAGAATAATCTTGATAAATTATCGCGTATAGGAGAAGAAAAGTTTAATAATAAATGTAACTTTGGATTAATACTTGGTAGAGATACTATGAATCCAGAGAAAATGAGAATGTTAGATTCTAGATTTATACATTTGAG
>JARIAP010000184.1 GCA_029257755.1 Helicobacter sp. | reverse complement strand
GATATATGTAAAAATAGTTTAATTTAACTTTAATATAGTTAGTGAATTTTAATGTTTAGCAGTAATTAATTAAGTCAAATTTAATTATATATCAAGATAAATGACTTTAGACTTTTTTAAATAAATCCACTCGCCATTAGCAAATATGCTATTTATATAATCATCTTCTTTTAGATTATATATTTTATTTATATTTGTGTATAGATATAAAACTACAACAGATATAATTTGTGGTTTATTATTATCATCTATATAGAAAAATTGCGGATATATAATTCTTTTAAACTTCATGTTTTTTGATGTATCTCCACCTATTTTATCTATTATGTAGCTTGGTATTTCAATTTTATAATTATCTAGCATGTTGTAATATGTTTTTCCATTTGATAGTAATTTTTTTGTTGGAAATTTTTTTTCTATTGTATCCATTATAAATAGGGACTTTGCATTATTTTCGCTATAATAACCACTCTTTTTAAAAGCTAAATCCATATAATATTCTTTTTTATTTATCCATTCTATATTTTTGTTGTGCTTTATTTGTTTTTGTAGGTATTCTTGCATATCTAATCGCTGTTTATTGTGTTTTGTTGAATTTTGTTTTTGAGATATTATTTCATCATATAAGTTTTTATTAACTATATATGTTGCACTATATTGTTTTGCATATTTTTTTGCCTTATAATATTGAGAATCAAATACATAAAGTGTGCAACCATTCATATATATTGATATAAATATAATATAAAGTATATTGTATCTTATCATTAGAATACCTTAGCTATAAAAATATATTGATAATTATATAATATTTAAGAGATTGTAGTATTATAAAATATAAAAAAACATTTTGTTTTGATATAATTTAGCAAGATTAAATTTTAAAGGATTTATTAATGTTTTATATAAAAAGATTGTTTATAGTGTTGAGTATCTGTTTTAGTGTTAGTTTTCAATGTTATGCTAATGGTCAAAAATTAGCACCATTAGAAAACAATAGATTGCGTATATTTGAGATTTTGTATCCACAGAATCTAACTAATATAGATCAAAAAAAGAAATTTTTGAAAAGCAATTTTAAATCAACAGAACATTATGATATATATACATTCCCAAATAAAAATATTGAAAAAGTATATATTGCATATGTAAAAGCTTACCCAAAAGATAGTTTTGGCTCTAGCGTTTTACATAAAGAATTGCCTAAAACAAATAAAGCTTTTAAAGCAGAACAAGATGGTAAAACTCTTGGTTATGTTCTTATGTATATTTGGAATGGAGATAAACATCTAGTTATAACAAATACAACAATAGACGATGATAATTTATGTGGTAGAGATGTATTAGAATTTGAACAAAAAGGGAACAACACAACTTTAAAATCTAGTTTTGAACAATATTGTTTTAACTAAATGAAATGTAGGGCTTATTGTGAAATCTAAAGATTCTAATGGTGTATTGGGTATAAATGGTAAAAAAGGATTATCTAATAAAAATTTACTTTCTATTCAATCTATAGAAGAAATTGAAGAAGTAGAAAAACATTATACAAAAGACAAAAAACAACAATCAACTCTAATATATGATACCCCACAAAATATGCTTCTAAAGACGGGTGAAAGTATGCGTGATAATATATCTGCATACTTAAATGCTAAAGATTCTAAAAATATTAACAAAAAGCAAAATATATATGTATCAGTTGGCGATATTAATGGTATAGGTTTAGAATTAATTTTGCGAAATCATCATATTATATCGCAACTATGTGAGCCTATATATTGTATAAGTATGTCAATGCTAAAAAAGGCATCTAATATTTTACAGATTCCATTTCCAAATGATATAAATATATATGATATTGGTATTGACGATATTGATATTAATCCCGGAGAAATTAATGCAAATAGTGGATATTATAGCTTTAAGTCTTTTAGCGTTGCTGTTGAGTTAAGCATGCAGAATAATTGTCCCATTATAACCTTACCAATTCATAAATATGCGTGGAATCTTGCAGGTATTAATTATATTGGACATACTCAATATTTGCGTAATAGATTTCAAAAAGATGCAATTATGATGCTTGGCTCTCATGAAATGTTTGTTGCGTTATATACAGATCACATACCATTGCGAGAGGTTGTAAGCTTTATAAAAGAAGATTTATTGTTGCATTTTTTTAGAGAGTTTTATTATAGTTTTGTTAAAAATTACATGGTTGATAGTCTTAATATTAAAAATAATTTATCTAAAGATAATAATACTATAGATAAAAATAATGATTTGTTTAATCAAATAGATATAAATCAAGCACATAATATTGAATCACAGATTAATGCGATTAAAGAATATGCTCTTAATCCAAAAATGGTTAAGAGATTGATACATGATAGCAAGGCAAAACATATAAGTGAGATTGATTTAGACAATTATAATAAAAAGCCATTTCAAGTTGCAGTATTAGGTGTAAATCCACATGCAGGAGATAATGGTATATTAGGAAATGAAGATTTAATTATAAAAGATTGTATAAATAAGATTAATGCAGAGTTACAAATGGATATTTTTGTAGGTCCATTAGCACCAGATTCTGCATTTATACCAGATAATAGAAAAAAATATAAAATTTTTATAGCTATGTATCATGATAGCGGATTATCTCCGCTAAAAGCATTGTATTTTGATAGAAGTATAAATGTAAGTTTGAATTTACCAATATTGAGAGCTAGTCCAGATCATGGAACATGTTTTGATAAAGCATATAAAAAAGATTCTGTTTTAAATATGAAAAGCTATATTGAGAGTTTCAAATTTATAGTATGTAATGTAGCTAATATAAAGTAAAATTTTTTTATTTTTAGATTTATGTTAAAGTATTGATAGTTTGTCATATTCTGCTATGATATTATAAATAGCATGCATAGTATGGTTTGAAGAATTTTGTAAATGTTTTTCGACTTCTAGTTTTATTTCGCTTGTGATTTTTGCACCTTTACGCAATGCATTTGCAACTCCAACTAAATTAAAGTTTTTGATAGCGTGGAGTAATTCATGTTGCAATTTATTATTCATGTGTTATCCTTTAGTTAAATTTCTTGCCATATTTCTTTCCTTAGGCTTTATTTGTTTTATACCATTTAGGCATATTATTTTCTAATGGGCTATTTTTAAACATATTACACATGTTTTCCACATTGGATACATCCCATTTACCTATATCCTGATTAAAACTTGTTGCTTCATAAAACATCTCTGACATATCTCCCACTTTAGATACATTCCACTTGCTTATATCTTGATTGAAACTTATAG
>JARIAP010000170.1 GCA_029257755.1 Helicobacter sp. | reverse complement strand
ACTTTCATTATTTAATTTACCCTCATTTTTAAGGTTATTTAATATGTAAAAAGCAATTCTATCTTTAATTCCTCCAGCAGGATTAAAAAATTCCAACTTAGCAAAGATTCTATTATTATTTGGTATTTCTATATTTGATAACTCAAGCAATGGCGTATTACCTATTAATTCTATAATGGAATGATAAAGCATGTTATGTCCTTGATTGTTTTAATGCTTCTTCTATATCGTAAAATAAATCCTGTATGTATTCAATACCTACAGATAAACGAATAAGATTTTGATTTATACCCATAGATTCTCTTATATTTTTTGGTATAGAAGCATGAGTCATTGAGGTAGGATGGCATAAAAGAGACTCAACACCACCCAAACTTTCTGCCAATGATATAATTTTAGTAGATTTAAAAAATATTTTATAATCATATTCTTCTTTTAACTCAAAACTCAACATTCCACCACCAGATAAAGCTTGTTTGCTTTGTATATCATACCCACAATCACTTTTTAATCCGGGATAATATACCTTCTTAATTGCACTATGAGTATTAAGTTTTTCTGCTAAGAATAAAGCATTTTCACTATGTCTTTGCATTCTTAAACCTAAAGTTTTTATTCCTCTTATAAGTAAAAAACTATCAAATGGAGACAATATGCTACCTATACTATTTTGTAAAAAACCAATTCGTTCTGCAAGTTCACAATCATTAACAACAACAAGCCCCGCTATTAAATCACTATGACCTCCTAGATACTTAGTGGCTGAATGTATAACTATATCAATACCAAAATCTAATGGTTTTTGTAAATATGGCGTCATAAAAGTATTATCAACAATACTTAAAATATTGTTTTTATTTGCAATCTCTGCAACTTTATCTAGTGGAGTAACACTTAAAAGGGGATTAGCTGGTGTCTCTACAAAAATAGCCTTAACCTCCTTTGTTATAGCTGATTGTATAGAATCTAGATTCCTTGTATCTACTATTTTATATCCTATATTAAAATTAGAAAATACTTTATCTAAAACCCTAAAAGTCCCACCATAAACATTGCTAGAAATAATAATGCAATCACCACTTTTAAAAAGACTTAAAATTGTAGAAATTGCTGCCATGCCCGATGCAAAAGCAAATCCAAATTTTCCATTCTCACATTCTGCAATAAGACTTTCAATACCATCTCTAGTTGGGTTTTTTGTTCTTGAATATTCATATCCAAGATTCTCTCCTAAAGCCTTTTGTGCATAAGTTGAAGTTTGATAAATCGGTATATTTACTGCCCCTGTGTGTGGATCTATTGTTTTTCCACCATGTATTAGAATTGTATCAAGTTGATTTTTCATGTAATTCCTTTATTTATAATTTATTTAATATATTATATCTAATATTTAACTATATAGCGTAAATTTATTTATATTTATATAACTTTTTATAAATAAAGTTATTTATTATCTTTATACTTATCGTATAGTTTCTTACCTTCTTCATATTTTTGTTTTGCCGGATTAGCTTTATATACAATCTTTGTATTTGATATTAACTCATGAAGTGTTTTTTTATCTTTTCTAATAAATAAAAAAATCCACAAAAAGAAACTTAACTCAATCAACCATACTAATATAAAAATCAATGTTTGCATAGCTTTTGGAGGTCTTTGTTGATTATTAATATCTACATTTGAGCAAAGCATAATTTCTGCATATCTAAAACCCGGTGTTTGTCCTTTTGTTACGAAAAATAAAAACAATATAAAACAATATAAAGTTTCACACAAACTAATAGCAAATTGATTATGCAAAAAATCATCTTTACCATCTAATAATAAATAAGTAGTAATGTATAATATAGGCATATTTAATAAAAACATATCAGTTATAAAAGCTTTTAATCGTGGAAAAAGAAAGTTATATTTTTCATTTATTGTAGTTATTTGATTCTTTTGCATATTATTTATATATTTACTACCATCTAAAAATTTATTTTTATATTTCTTTTTTTTCATATTGATTACCTTTAGAATCTAAATTAAATATTATATTTATTTTCAATAATTTTTTTAGCAAGTTTTATAGCATTTAAAAAATCTCCATTTGAATTAATTTTCTTTATATTATCTGGAAATGTATTATATGTTGTATTACCAAGTGAAATAGCATACCATGTATAATTCCACTTATAATATTTCATAAATACATTATAATGTTTTGGCGAGCCAAAAATAAATATAGAATTATCTTTAAAATTCATATTAAAAGCTTCTTTATTCTCGCAACTTTCATAAGCTATAACTTCATATATATTGCAAGTATTTTTTAATATTTCTTTAAAATCTGTTGCTATATCTTTACCATGTATATACAATATATTTTTACCCTTTACAATATACTTTATAGAATCTGCAAGTTGAATACCACTATTTAACCTATTTGGACAAAATAATACTTTTCCACCCGCATTTATCCATGCTTTTTTACTACTATTACCAATAACAATTGCTGGCTTTTTAAAAAATAAATTTTTATCATTGTAATTTAATAGTGCATCAACAGAATTTTTTGAAGTTATTAAAATATAATCAAAACTTTCAAGTTTATCTTGTTTGATAAAAAAAGAGATATATTTTATATACAAAAGTTGCAAAATATAAACATCTTGCATAAGATTCTTATCATAACTAATTGATTTAGTATTAGATTTTAATATATAAATCATACTTAATAATAATCCTCTTCTCTTGTTATATTGATTAATTGTAAGTTTATAAAACAATGAATAATATTATGTAAAATATATAAATAAAACTTAATTAAATAAATACAAATATAAATAATTTTACAACTAACCATATAATATATTTATTATTTATTAAAAAAACATATTTTTATAGTTGTGTTTATTTAAATTATTTTCTTATAGATTATTCCACTGCAACTTATTTATTATTTAATTATTTATAAGTTTTTATTTTAGTAAAATTATTTTTATAATATAAATATTTTAGTTAAAATTAATTAAATAAAATTTGAATAGAAAAAAGTTACATGTATTTTATTATATTGTAATAAGCAAATATAAAAACATACAAAGTTACAAGGACAAACAATATAATGGTAATAAATTAAACATAAATATATTTCATCTTAAAAACTAAAAATCTTTGTGATTTTTACATAAATAGTTTTAAAGTTTTATATATATAGTTAAATTTGCTTGAAAATGTTTAAGTTATATTGTATAATTGTATTTTACTTAATAAGGAGACTCTATGCAAAATATGATGAATAGACGAAATTTTATAAAAACAGCCGGGATTTTAGGGTGTTCTATAGTTGTTGGTGCAAGTTTGTTTAATAATATAACAGCTACTACACCTGTTAATGTGCAAGGTTTATTTAGCACACAAAAATTAGTAAATGGAGTAGAAATTCCATTATTTGGTTTTGAAGCATGCAAGGAGGCTTATTCTACAGAAAAACAAGGCTCACAAGTTGCATTGGAGGCTTTTAGGGCTGGATATAGACAATTTGAAGCACATGGTGCTGAAAGTAGTATTGGAGAGGGGTTTGTCTTAAGTCAAGTTCAAAGACAAGAAGTATTTATGACTTTAAGGCTATCAAAAAACATTACTACAGAAGAAGAAGCAATAGTAGCATTTAATCAAGGTCTCGCACAAATGAAAACAAATTATCTTGATTTATTGCTTGTTGAAATACCAGAAGCTAAAGGTGGTGCTACTTGGTTAGAACTTGCAACAGATGTTTGGAGAGCAGCAGAAAGACTTTATAAACAAAATAGAGTAAAAGCTATTGGTGTTGTAAATCTTCAAACAGATAAATTGTTAGATTTTTTAGATGAATGTGAAATTAAACCTATGATTAATAAATTAGAAATAAGCCCTTTTGAAATTAACAAAAGATTAATTGATGTTTCTAGGCACTATAAAATGCTAATAAGCACTAACAATCCTTATGGAAATTTTGAAGGTTCTATTTATGATCCTGTTTTACAAAAAATTGCACAAAAACACAATAAAACAACATATCAAATTGCGTTGCGTTGGAGTTTGCAAATGGGATTCATAACATTGGCTACTGCTAAAGATGAAGAACAAATAAAAGAATATGCAAATATATTTAACTTTAAACTTGATCTTAAAGATATGAAAGCAATTTCTAGACTTCAAGAAAGAAAAATGAAAAAAGCATAGTATATTAGATAGTTAAATTATAAAATATTTAGCTATCATATTAAATTTATTGTATTTATTTTTAGTATTCTTTAAATAATCAAATATCCATTTAACTATAATTTTAATTATAAATAAATTAAAATTAATTTTAATCATATTTTATTTGATTATATCTACTAACCTTTCACATCTAATATATGTGTTTCTGGACGCATTAGCATTTCATCTTCTGTTATAACTCTTTCATTTTTTTTCTTTTTTGGTAATAATGCTATATCCATTTGTTCTTGAAAATCTTGAGTATCTTCTTCATTCTTATCTTTTTCTTCAAATTCTCTTTTTCCATTTCCTTCTCTATCTTCTGTTTTATGAAGTTCTTCTGTAGGTCTAACCTCTTCTACTTTTTGCATTTGCTCATTAAACAAAGCATGATTTAATGGAGTTTGATGTGGCATATTATTTGCCTGTAATGCTGAAGTAGCACTACTTGCTTGATTGATATAAGTTAAATTACCGATTGAATTTAAAGCCATGAATTACTCCTTTCTTATATTTAAATTAAGTTTTTTTTCCTTAGAATATATTACATTTGCCCCTTGTATGACTTTTACAAATCTTCTTTTTGTATAGTCTATCATAATTTTATTATTTTTTATTCCACAAAATCTAGCAAGAAGTGTTCCCGCATATTCTAAAATACACAAATTAACATTATTTGCATGTATAATTAAATGTGATGATGGTATATTTACAATATGCATCCATATAAAATCTGCCTTAGAATCTTTTAGTAATTGAATGTTTTCTTGTTCATTTCTACCTATACTTATGCGAATTCCATCTATATAAAAGCTTTCATAATGTTTTTTTATTGATTTTTTATTCTCTTTTTTTTGTGATGTTAATATAATTAACTCATTTTTATTTGCAATCTTTGCAAATGATATTTGATTGTTTAAAAAAGTTACTTTAGATTCTAAATTATCTTTTTGTATATGTATATGATTAATTTTTTGTTTTAATTTTTTTACTTGCTTAAATAACAAATTACTAACTATACTAGGTTTTTTTTCACTTGGTATATCATATAAGATTCCATTTATATTTATATTTTTAGTATAACTTGGTATTGAATCTAAATTTGCTAAAATATAATTTGCAATCATAAGTTTTGTATCTCTATCTTGTTCTAAATCTAATATTTTTGGTAAAGATTTAATTAGTTTTTCTAATTTACTAATTTTTATATATAAATTATTTAATATTTTTTTTCTTTTTTGTTCTATGAGTAATTTTTCCCTTATTTCTCTATTATCTAAAAGTTCATTGATTATTTTTTCTTTATCTTGTATTTTTATTTGTTTAAAAAAATTTGGTTGTGGCATTTTTGTTAGTGCCAATTTTGGTAATATTTGTCTATCACCTACATTATAAAATCTTAATGCAGATATTACAATATTATCATGCAAAATAATAGCATTAGTAAAATGACTTATAAACTCAAGTTGAAAAATAGTTTGTAAGCTTTTATAGGCATTTTTAAATTCACACTTAATAATTAATATTTTATTCATACCATCTACACTACAATCTAAAATATTTGATTTATACAAATATTTACTTAATGCAATATCAAATGGTGCATTATATATTTTACTTTTTATTGTATTTTTATCAATATATATTTGCGGATTTCCCCTATCAAGATCTATACAATAGTGTATATTGTCAAGTTGCATTAATATAATGTTATCACTTAGCCTTGCAATATAAACTATAACTTTATGTGATTTAAATAGACTTGCTACATCATATAGTTGTTGTAGTTTCATATAAAACCTTTTTATATAAACAAAACATTTAAAACTAATCTTTTATAT
>JARIAP010000114.1 GCA_029257755.1 Helicobacter sp. | reverse complement strand
AATAGTATGCAATCTGCAAAAGATAACACAATAGAAATCATTACACATAAAATTAGCATACAAAGAGAATACATACAAAACAAACTCAACGCACTAGACGAACTAAAACGCAATAGCAACATAGAAGCAAAAAGAGAACAACAAGCGCAAATTCTTGTAGATATTGCAAAAACTTCTATCACACTTAATGCCATAAAAAAAGCATTTAATCACTAATATGGCAAATAATCTTATGGCATTCTTTTAAATGTAACTTCTTTTTTAACGGAAAGCAACTCCCTAAAATTCTACATGATAACAAATCAATTTTCACGCAAAATACAATAATCTAAAAAACAAATAACAAGCTAGATTCTACAAAACTTTAAAGTTTAGATAAAAATCTTAAACACATTTATAAATAAAAGTTAGATTCTAAAATGTTAAATTTTAATTTTTAAGAATAAAAAAATGTTAATATATCGAATTTAATTTTTGCTTTTTGTGAAATAGAATTTTGTAAAATTTTTATAATTATAAAATCTAATTAGTTGTATATTTTAAGTTTTTATTTTTCTTTAATTTATAAACAATGAGCTTTAAAATGTATATTTTTATTTCAATACTAATTACTATTAATCAATTATTGCTTTGTTATAATATCATTGATTTTGTCAAAATAGCTACTAAATATATCCAGCAATTTTTGCTAAGAAGTATCCTGCTACACAAGAACTAAATACACCTAAAAGACCCGGTATAATAAAACTATGATTAATAACAAATTTACCAATGTGAGTAGTGCCTGTCCTATCAAATTGAATTGTTGCTAAATCGCTTGGATAAGTAGGTAAAATATAATAACCATAACACGCAGCTGCAAATGCCACTATAATTCCCGGTTCAACACCAATACCTAATGCTAAAGGCACAAAAGCAGCAAGTGCAGCGGCTTGGGAATTAACAAATTTAGATATAAGTAACAACATAATAGCATAAGTCCAAGGGTGTTCTTTTACGATACCACCAAGTGCTTCTTTCATCATAGGGGTATGCACAGCAAACATTGTATCCGCCATCCAAGAAATACCAAACACCGCCACAAGAGCTATCATACCTGATTTAAAAATTTCATTATTTCCTATTTTCTTTGCATCTGTATTTGTAAAGATGATTATTAACGCACCAGCTAATAGCATAAAGGCTTGAATAACATTTACCATAGATATATAATCTAAGTTTGGCTTACCCATTTGATCTTTTTGTGGTAAAACTTGTATATCCCCTTTTTCAACTGCTAATTTAAACTTACTAATTTCACCATTTTTAGATTTTTGATCAAATCCCAAAGATTTTAAATCTACAATGCCTTTGTTTTCTCCATTTGGAGTCCATTTAATATTAGAATCTTGTATTTGTGCTTGATATGCAACTTTTTGCCCCCAATTTGGCTTTATAGAATCTATTGCACCAACTAAAGCTACCAAAGCAATAGCACCTAAAAAAATCCACATAGCAAACCAGTTTGATAAAGGTAATTTCTCATCAAGCAATGTTTTAGAATCTCCATAAACATATTTTTTAAATTCAGAATCTTTTAATTTTGCTTGAAATTCCTCATCTTTATCTAAATCTTTACCCCTAAACCAACTAAATATACCAACACATAAAACACCAAAAAGTGTGCTAGGTATAGTTATTTGCAATAAACTTATATAGCCATCAAAACCAGCTAATTTATGATCTGCTGCAAGTAAAAATGCTGTAAGACTAACAACTGCAACAGATACAGGAGAAGCTATAACTCCCATTTGACTAGATATAGAAGCAGCAGCCATAGGGCGTTCTGGACGGATATTGTTTTTTATGGCAATATCATAAATGATTGGCATGATAGTATAAACTACATGCCCTGTCCCACATAAAATAGTTAAAAAACATGTTATAAATGGAGCTAATATAGTTAAAAATTTTGGATTTTTTCTTAAAATCCTTTCTGCAATTTGCAACATTACATCTAATCCACCACTTGCTTGTAATGTAGCACTTGCTACGACAACAGCAAGAATTGTAAGCATAACATCAATAGCAGGCTTTCCGGGTTTTATATGAAAACAGAATACAAGCATTAAAATTCCAATTCCACCTAAAAGCCCAAGTGCGATACCACCTTTTCTAGCACCATAAAACAAACATATAAGAACAACAATAAGTTGAATTAAAAACTGCCACCCTTCACTAAGATTTATTAAAAACTCCATACACAATCCTCTAAAGATTTAATTTATATAATTCTACACAAGAATATGCAAATAAAATTATAAAATAATTATGTATTTTAGCATAAAAATGAAATATAACTAACTTTTTTAGTATATTTTAATTATGCTATAAACTTAATCATTTTAAAATTTATATTATTTAAAATCTTGTTTATACATAAAATATCTCATACACAACTAAATATATAAAATTGATTTCATCTAAAAACACATGATTTTTAATATTCAAAAAACACAATTATTCTAATCTAATCTTTAATGCTAAAATAATAACTATATCAAATATAAATGAAGTTAGTTATTAATCCATACAAACTACAATAAATTAAAAAAATCAAAATATTTTGTATAAAAATATAATTTATTTGTAATTTATTATGTAAATTATACTAGAATTAATTTTTATTCTCACTTTTTAAAGGATCAACATATGAAAACCTCCTATATTATTAGAATCTCTAAGATTATTTTAATATTAACAATTGGTTTTTTAGCGTTAGCAGTAGTTTTTGGGAATATTACAGATTATTACTCAAATTTTTATTTTGTCCAACATGTAATGAGCATGAATGA
>JARIAP010000073.1 GCA_029257755.1 Helicobacter sp. | reverse complement strand
ACTCTTACAATAAAGTTATGGATTACTTAGATGATATATCTAAAAATTCTTTCAATACAGATTTACAAAATAATAAACCAAATCCTAAAAAACATAGAGAATTTTTAGAAAATCTAAATATTATAGGACAAAATAATATTAAAGCTTTGTATGTGGGGATAAGAGACGAACAAGAAAACAAGGCAAAATCATTATTTGAGTTGCCTAGCCCTGCCAACCTAAAGAATTTAAATATACAAAAAAGGTTGCAAAATAAAAAACGCCCTAAATTCATAGGACGATTAGCAACTACTATAATTATAGAAGATGGATTATGGCTAGGATAATTATTATAAAGGAGTAAGCATGTTTTTATTTAATAGTGATGAAGAGAGTAAAAAAGCAGTAAAATTTACCAAAGATATATTTGGTAATGATATAGGATTAGATTCTAATGGGAATATAATTTTAAAAAAAGAAAGAATTGCGATAGTTAAAGATAAAAATAAAATGCTAATTAAAGAAACAATTCAAATGGATTTTTCAGATGAAACAAGTAAATATGCCACACAACTACTCAATAAAACAAATACAATACTAGCAAACTCCCCCTATAAAGATTATAAACCAAAAAAGATTATTTTAAAACTAAATTATAGTGTAGATTTCACATAAAGCTATGTTAAAAGTAATAGTATTATAAAAAGTGTTATTTAAAATATACAACTATATGACAAGGTTGCATATTTTTTTGTATTTTTACTATATCTAAGAATATAAGTATTTGTTATGTAGTGTATTTTTTCTTTAATTAAATTTAATATTTGGTTTTTATATATAACATACATATTTAAAGATAATATTTTTTAAATATAGAATCTCAATATATTGTATTTTTTTTTTTTTGTTTCAATTGAATTTTATAAAATTTATAGATTTTTTATTTAAAATATATTCTCATTATTTCGCTTAAATATTTTTTGTTTATTGTAATTTCAGCCAATTATTTTGTGTTATATAACATTTATTATGCTTTATAAATTCTATAATTTAAACTTATTTATTTGAATTTTTTAGTTGATTTTAAGTAAATTTTATGATTTAATATTTTTTACATAGCTTTTATTATAATATTTTATTAATTTATTTGATTAATTAATTGCATTGTATTTATATTTTTATTTAAATGGTAATAGCAAAATTTTTTATTTGTTTCTAAGATTTTAATCATTATGTAATAGTAGGGTATTAATTACCTTTCAAAAATTTCTCAAATAGTGAAATAGCTTTTGATATTATATATTCCTCATCTTTTTGATTCATTTCTATTAATCTTTTTTGCAATATTATAAAAAAGTCTTTATTCATATTATTGCCTATCCATCTAAAACTATCGTTATAATTGCAAAACCAAATTATTGGTATATTAAGATTATTTGCTAAATGAGAAGTTCCTGTGCTTGGAGATAGTATTAGCCTTGATTTATTTAGTAGAGCAGCAAGATTTAATAAATCATCATTGTTGTAAAATATAAATACATTGTTTAAATTAGCATTTATATTAAATTCTGGATTTGCACTATATGTAATTACAATGAAAATAAGATTTTTGTATTTATTTGCTAGTTTCTTTGTCAAATTTTCCCAACCATTAAGTGTTAAATTATATGCAGTGCTATGTGCAAATGGATTTATAAGAATAAGATTATTTGTATTTATAGGTATATTATTTTTTGTTAAAAAGTTATTAATAAATTCTTTTTGTTTGTGTTGTGGCTTTATGGTGATTTTTGAAAAATCAAACTTGCAATTATCATATTTTTTTGGTGAAGTTTTACGCACTAGATTTAATATTCTTTTATAATGTGTTTCATAACTAAATCTTCTAGGGTAATATATTGTTTTGAATTTCATTTTGAATATATTACCAACACTTAAAAAAGAAAAGATTTTTTTACAATTTGTTTTTGCTAGTGGATTACAATACTTGCGATTTGGGTTTGTTAGAATAAATATATCAAAGTTATACAAATTTATATTTTCTATCAATTGTTCATTAGTTAAATTACTTATATCAATTATTTTATCTATAAAACTAAATCCGCTATATATAGATAAGCCATACTTATTTGTATATACAATAAGTTTTGAATTAGGATAAAGTATTTTTGTTGCATATATACCATGCAGTGCAACAATTGTATCACCAAATACGCCAGCCCTTAAAAAACCTATATTATTATGTTTATCCATTTAAATCTCCAAATAAAATAAAGTTGATATATAAATATAACTATATAAAATGTTTATTATATCACTTTATAAATTTTAATTGATTTAATAAGAATACTTTATTTATTTTCATAAATGCTTTGATTTAGTAATTATGTATTAAATTTTGTTTTTAATTTATTTTATGTTAGATAGATTAATTAGTATCTAGATTATTGAAATTTATAGCATAATTAAAATAATTTAATATTTTTCAATATTTTTCACATACGATAATTTATATTTTTTAATATAAATTATTATCACATTTGGTTATGTTGGTATTTTTATAACCCCCACAAATCAAATTTTTCAATAAAAATATAATTATTTAAGCTTAATTTAAGGTTATTTAACATATAATTCTATTTCTCAAGTTTGCAGAAGACAATTTAAAGTTTAACATTATTATCTT
>JARIAP010000031.1 GCA_029257755.1 Helicobacter sp. | reverse complement strand
AAACATAATTTTGTATTTTTTTGTAGTGCAAAACCAGCAACTCAATCAGAAAAATCACTATTATGCTTTAGACCATTAAGTAAAAAATTTGATGATATAAAGAATATAGACAAAGCAACAAAACTTAATTGCAAATTTATAATACATACAGACTTTAAAGCACCTAATAATTGCGATGATGTAAATGAATTAATAGGATATTTAGAAAAAGAATTTAATAAAAACACAAATAATAACAATACACAGCAAAATACAAAACAAAAAGAATATAAAATTTATAGGGCAAGTAAAAGTTATGATACAAATACAAAAATAACGAAATATAACACTACTTTACCAAAAAGGAAAATAGAGCAAAATGAAGTAGATGATTCTATACTTGAAGCATTACAAAACGAATTTAAGAAGAAATTTAAGGATTATGAAACATTAAAAAGCCATATTAAAGAAGACAAGCATAAAATTTTTAATGATAAATTCCAAAAAATTAATAATAGATATAAATTAATAGAAAATACATATAAATTTCACAATTTCAAAGCTATATACGCAGATTTACAAACATTACTAAAACAAATGCAAAATGATGTTAAAAATCTTGAAATTACAGAAGATGTTGATATAGATAACTTTAGATTTAAACAAGAAGATATTGATATTATAAAAGATCATTTTAATATATCATTCTTACCAAAAGTCATTTTATACAAAGAATTACAAATAAATGATGAAGATCTCATTGCTAATAAAAAAAACATAAAAGATTCTAATTTTTTTAAAGCTTTATTTAAAATTCTAGGTGAAGAAGATATGAATACAATATTAAATGCATATAATAGAGATAATCCAGATTATTTAGATCAAGCACAAGAAGAGATAAATAAAAAATTTGAAAACACTATTAATAAAAGGTTTAATGATATGTATTGTCTTGAAAATTCAATATATAGCTTTAAAATTCGTTTAGGAGATTCTAATATTTCCTTAGGTATAAGAAAAAATGAACAACCAATTAACTTAAAACAGCAAAGCACAGGATTTAAGAAATTTTTTAATCTATTTTTTAATTTCCTATATAGTGAAAATATACATAAAGGAGATATTGTATTAATTGATGAAGCTGATGCACATTTAAGTATTCCATCACAAATAGATTTAAGAAATTTTCTAAAAGAATATGGACAAAAAAGTGGAATTTTATTTATAATTAGCACACATTCCCCATATATGATAGATATTTGCAATCTTGATGAGGTTAGAATAATAACTACACAAACTAAAAAATGCTCTACTATCATTAATGATTTTTCTGTTTTACCAGAAAATGAAGTAGATGTTCTTAAAAATATTAAAAATGCTTTAGGTGCTTCTATTAGTATAGATAAAAGGATTATATTTGTTGAAGGTATTACAGATTATAATTATCTTAATGCATGGAGTAACTTATATGAATACAAAGAAAATGATAAAAAACTTATATTCTTACCTATTAGTGGGCTTGGTTGTCGCAAGGAAGATGAAAGTGGATTTACTGAAGAACAAAAAAATAAAGTTATCAAATTAATTAAGTTTGCAGAAGAATGTAAAGTTATAAATCCTATTTTACTTGTAGATAATGATGAATCTGGTAGAGCTATGAAAGAAGGAGTTGAAAGAGATTTTAAAGATTCTTTAAAAGTTATAAAACTTGATGAAGCATTTGAAAATGATAAAAATTTTAGAGCTTTAAAAGAAGCAAAAGATCTAACAATAGAATCGCTATTTAGCAAAGAAGATGATGAAAAATTCTATATTTCACAAAGTAAAAAAAATCATGAATCTAGTTTAATATCTAATAAATTTAAAAATACTAAAAACTTAAAAAATGAATTAACCCAAGTAAGCAAAACAAATTTCAATAAGCTATTAGAATTTTTAAATAATTATAAATTTAACTAATTTAGTTTTCACAATAATACGAACTAAAATTAAAGTTTTATATTTAAAGCAGATGCCATCATATTTGATATTTTAAACAATGATTCATCTGTGATTTTCATTTCATGAAAATAAAGCAATGCTAATGCTGCTTGATATACAAGCATTACTTTTCCATCAATAAATTTGATATTTTTTTCACTAGCTAACCTACAAAATGGTGTTAAATTATTCTGCATATACATAAGATCATAAGCTAATTTGCAATTATCAAAAAGATTTATTAATATTTCTTTTTGCAATGGTAATTCATTATTTATACTTGTGCTTGTAGCATTTACTATGATATCATAATAACATTTTTTTGTTTTTATTAACTCATTAAAAGTCATGGTTTCTCCAAAAGATTCAAAAAATTTTAATCTATCAATACTTCTATTTGCTATGCTAATTTGTATATTATTATGTTTAAGTATCATAGCTATACTTTTAGCACTTCCTCCAGCACCAAGTATTAAAATATGCTTTGCTTTATAGTGTTGTATAGATTTGTAAAATCCATCTGCATCTGTGTTGTATCCTATTAATTTAGAATCTTTTTTAACAATCGTATTTATTGCTTGTATATCATTTGCAATTCCATTAATCTCATCAACTGCATTAAAAGCTATTTCTTTAAACGGCAATGTTATATTTACACCACTTAAATCAGAATAATATATAAAGTTTTTGAAATCATTTACACTTATATCTTTTGGCAACATAAAATGAGTATATATAGAATTAAAATCAAATTTCCTTAATACATAATTATGTATTATTGGTGATAATGAATGTTTTATTGGATTTCCTACTACTGCTAATAATTTAACTTTATTGTTTATTTTCATGTTATATACCCTTTTTTAATAAATACAATGTTACTTTTTTTGTATTAATACATTTATTTCTTTAAATTATTTTGTAATTTTACAATAACATTGTATATTTAAATATATTTCAAACATTAAGGATATGTTATGAATAAAAATTTGGAAACTTCTTTTATGGGGCATCCAAAGCCATTATTTAGTTTATCCATTACTGAATTATGGGAGAGGTTCTCTTTTTATGGTGTTAGATCTTTATTGGTTTTATTTATGGTTGCAACTATACATGAAGGTGGTATGGGTTTTAATGAAGAAACTAGTAGTGCTATTGTTGGTATATTTGGTGGTAGCTTATATCTAGCTACGCTTCCGGGTGGTTATCTTGCTGATAATTGGTTGGGACAAAAGAATGCAACCTTTATTGGAGCTATTATAATTGCTTTTGGTCATCTATGTATAGCATTATCTATGTTTTATAGTTTTATGTTTTTTATTGGACTTATTTTTATTGTAATTGGCACAGGACTTTTTAAAACTTGTGCTTCTGTTATGGTGGGACTTTTATATAAAGAGGGAGATTCAAGAAAAGATTCTGGATTTACAATATTTTATATGGGTATAAATATAGGTGCTTTATTAGCCCCTCTTATATGCGGTATAGCACAAAAAGAGTATGGTTGGCATCTAGGTTTTGGTATAGGTGGTATAGGTATGCTTATAGCTTTAATCATCTTTTATTTTAAAACAATTCCAGATTTTAAAGAGTTTGAAAAAGAAGTTGGTATAAATAAAGGTTGGGAAAAATCGGCAAATAAAAAGAAGGGTATTGAGTTATTTGTATTGATTTGTCTAGTTTTAATTTTTATATTTGTTATATTGTGTATAAATGGAAATATACAATTAAATCCTGTATTAATTTCAAAAAATATGGTAGCAATAATTGGTATTGGTGCATTATTATATTTTGGATATTTACTTATATTTGCCGGATTAAACAAAAAAGAGAAAAAAACCTTATTAGTTTTTCTAGTTTTATTTATATCTGCAGTATGTTTTTGGTCAACTTTTGAGCAACAACCCACTTCATTTAATCTATTTGCAAAAGATTACACAAACAGAATTATATTTGGATGGGAAATTCCTGCTGCATGGTTTCAATCAGTTAATGCTTTCTTTATTATCATATTTGCACCAATTATTGGGGCTTTTTGGATATTTCTTGCAAAAATAAACAAAGAATGTAGTAGTATTACAAAATTTATATTAGGTTTAATTTTTGCTGGATTTAGTTTTTTAGTAATGATGTTTGCTTCATTTATGGTATTACATAGCGGTGGCAAGGTTTCAATGCTATGGATTATTATTAGTTATTTGTTTTTAACCTTAGGAGAATTATCACTAAGCCCAGTTGGTTTATCATTGATGACACAAATTGCACCAAATGTTATAAAAAGTCAAGTTATGGGACTTTGGTTTGTTGCTTTATCATTAGGAAATGTTGTTGCAGGTCTTATTGGTGGTGGTGTTAAAGCAGATAAATTAGAATCCCTACCTACACTATTTAGTCAATCTATTTGGCTACTTTTTTGCATGGCAATTATATTATTTATAATAAAAAAACCATTGGATAACATATTAAGCTATAAAAAATAATAAGGAGAAAATATGAGTGTTTCAAAACATATAGAATCTTTGCGTTTAGCAATGAAAAAACACAATATTGATATATATTTAGTTATTACATCTGATCCGCATTTATCAGAATATTTACCCGATTACTGGAAAGTTAGGCAATGGTTAAGTGGTTTTAGTGGGAGTCAAGGAACTTTAATTATTACACAAGAATATGCTTTTCTTTGGGCTGATGGTAGATACTGGATACAAGCGGAAGTAGAATTAAAAGGATCTAATATAAAATTACAAAAACAAGATACTAATAATACATATATAAAATGGATAGAATCTAATATATTACCAAATCAAACTTTAGCAACAGATTTTAGAGTATTACCACTTTTTATATTAAATGATTTGCAAAATAAATTAAATAATAATAACAATATTATACATAAAGATTTAATTAGTGAATTATGGCTTGATAGACCATCTCTACCTACATCCCCTATTTATGAACACATAATATCCCCACATAGCAGAAAAGAAAAACTAGATTCTATAAGAGAAAAAATGAAATATTATGGAGTTAGTCATCACCTCATCGCAACTCTTGATGATATAGCATGGATATGCAATTTAAGAGGTAGTGATGTGCCATATAATCCCGTATTTCTATCGTTTCTATTAATTTCTTTAGATAATGTAATTTTGTTTGTTGAAAAATCTAAAATTTCTTGCGAATTAATACATAAATTACAAATAGACAATATCACAATAAAACAATATGATGATATTGAATACATATTAGATAACCTAAAAGATAAACAAGTTTTATTAGATCCTACAAAAATGAATGCAAATATAGCAAATATTGTAAAGAAAAATAATGTAATTATTGAAAATGATAATCCAACTCAATTATTAAAAGCATGTAAGAGTAAAGAAGAAATAAATCACATAAGAGAAGCTATGATACATGATGGTATAGCCCTTTGTAATTTCTTTGCATGGCTAGAAGAATCTTTAGAATCTAAACAAATAATAAGTGAATTAGATATAGAAGAAAAGCTTACTTATTTCCGTTCAAAAAGTCCGCTATATATATCTAATAGCTTTGGAACAATAGCTGGTTTTAATGCTAATGGAGCACAACCACATTATAGTGCAACAAAAAATAGATTTTCTTATATAAAAGGAGATGGATTATTACTTATTGATTCTGGCGGACAATATACAAAGGGAACCACAGATATTACTCGTGTTATTCCTATTGGAAAACCAAGTAAAGAGCAAAAAAGGGACTATACGCTTGTATTGAAAGCACATATTGCTTTATCATCTAGTATATTTCCATTAGATATTCCTATGCCACTTTTAGATTCAATAACAAGAGCGTCTTTATGGAAAGAACAAATAGATTATATGCATGGCACAGGACATGGAGTTGGATACTTTTTAAATGTTCATGAAGGACCGCAAATAATTTCTTATTTCACACAACCACTTGCTAAAACTAAGGCTAAAGTAGGTATGCTTAGTTCTATTGAACCCGGTATATATCGTGCTGGTAAATGGGGGGTAAGATTAGAAAATCTAGTAGTTAATCAAATGGTAAATGATCCAAAAGAGAAGGATTTTGGGGAGTTTTTATATTTTGAAACACTTACTTTATGTCCCTTTGAGATTTCTTGTATAGATTGTTCTTTATTAACGAATGATGAAAAAGAATGGCTTAATACATATCATAAAAAAGTATTTAATGAATTAATAAATGAATTAGATGGTAAAGCAAAAAAATGGTTAGAGAAAAAAATTATTTTTATATAATCTATTTTATCATTCAAATTCATGTAAGTATTTTATTATTTAGAATAAGTTTTTCTAATCTTATAATTATTTGGTATAGATAAAAAATTACTTATTAGTTTTTTACCATGTTCTTGTAAAATAGATTCTGGATGAAATTGTAATCCATAGGCATTATAA